>NZ_BAAGDE010000009.1:0-128820 GCF_054660795.1 Mycobacterium sp. MUNTM1 | reverse complement strand
GTGGGGCCCTAGTCGCTCGGTATCGGCCCGGTCGCGGGTGCCTTCAGCAGACTCATCTGGCGTTCGACGAACGCGCGCAACTCGTCGTGCCCTTGGGTGACGCCGACCGCGCTCTCGTTGCACAGGCTGCGCGCGACCTGCGCGATCAGCATCGAGATGGCGACCGGCGGATATTCCTCGAGATCGACGTGGTTGGCGCGCAGGACCATCGTGACGGCTGCCGTCTCGATGTCGCGTACCCGTTCGGCGTAGGCCTTGAGTTCGGCGCCAATTGCCTTGCGGTGGTTGGCTAATGCCATAAACTCGGCATTCAGTGTCGTCACGGCGGAATCGCTGTTCAACAACCACAGCGCCTGCAGCGGGTCGTCGTCGGCCAGCAGCCCGCGCATGCGTGCCAGCGCGGTCTCGGCACCGGCGCGCAGCACCTCGACGAACAGATCGTCCATCGTCGGGAAGTAGTAATAGACCAGGGCCTGCTTGACGCCGGCCTCCGCGGCCACCCGCCGCGACGTGGCCGCGGCATAGCCTTCCTCGCGCATGATCCGGGCGGTCGCCTCGATCAGCTTGCCGCGCGCCCCCGCGTCGGCGCCCCTCGTGTTCTGGCGAGTCGCCGCGGGGCCGGGCGCGCCGGCCTTGCTTGACCGGCCCGCGCGATTCGTGGTAGGCATACCGCATCCTAGCAATTTGGTCGATCGATCAGATTTGTAGGACCCAAGCCGGAGTCAACCGGGATGGAGGGGACGATGACGACCGCACGCCTGCGTGTCCGGGTGGATCCCCGGCTGTGTGAGGCGCACGCCCTGTGCGTGGAGATCGCCCCCGAGGTTTTCGAGCTCGGCGACGACGTCGCAACCTGCGACGAGGAACCGGGTGAATCGTTGCGCCACAGCGTCGAAGCCGCCGTGGCCGCGTGCCCACGGCAGGCCATCGCCGTCGTCGCCGGGGACGCGTGATGCGCCGCTTCGCAGGCACGGAATAAGGAATCGAACTCATGACTGAACTCGCCGACGTCGACTACTTCACCGACGCCGACATCGCCCAAGATCCGTATGCCTACTGGGATTACCTGCGCGGCCAGGGCCCGGTATTCCGGGAGCCGCACTACGGGGTCGTGGCCGTCACCGGTTACCAAGAGGTCCAGGCCGCCTTTAAAGACGTCGCTTCGTTCTCCGCGGTCAACGCGATCGGCGGGCCGTTCCCGCCGCTGCCGTTCGCCCCGGAAGGGGACGACATCAGCGTCCAGATCGAAGCGCACCGCCACGAGTTCCCGATCTTCGAGCACATGGTCGTCATGGACCCGCCCGAACACGACAAGGCGCGCTCCCTGCTCGGGCGGCTGCTGACGCCACGTCGCCTACAGGAAAACAAGGACTACATCTGGCAATTGGCGGACCGGCAGTTCGACGAGTTCATCGCCAACGGTCAGTGTGAGTTCCTCGGCGAGTACGCCAAGCCGTTCGCGACGCTGGCGATCGCCGATCTGCTCGGGGTTCCCGACGAGGACCGTGCCGAGATTCGCCGCAATCTCGGCGCGGGTAACGCGCCGGGCGCCAGGGTCGGCGCGCTCGATCACGAACCGGTGGGCAGCAACCCGTTGCAGTACCTCGACGACCTGTTCAGTGCGTACATCGCCGATCGGCGGGAGCGCCCCCGCGAGGACGTGTTGACCGGCCTGGCCACCGCCACCTATCCCGACGGGTCGACCCCACCGCTGTTAGAGGTCGTGCGGCCGGCCACCTTCCTGTTCGCGGCCGGCCAGGAGACCGTGACCAAGCTGTTGAGTGCCGCGGTGCAGGTCCTCGGCGACCAACCCGAGCTGCAGGCGCGGCTGCGCGCCGACCGAAGCCTGATCGGCTCGTTCATCGAAGAGGCGCTGCGGATGCAGAGCCCGACCAAGGTCGACTTCCGGCTGGCGCGCAAGACCACGACCCTGGGCGGAGTGCACATCCCGGCCGGCACGGTCATCATGCTCTGCCTGGGAGCGGCCAACCGCGACCCCCGAAAGTTCGAGAATCCCAACGGATTTCAGGTCGACCGGAAGAACGTGCGCGAGCACATCGCGTTCGGCCGCGGAATCCACACCTGCGCGGGCGCACCGCTGGCGCGCGTGGAAGGCCAAATCACCATCAACCGCCTACTGGACCGAACGCGCGACATCCGGATCAGTGAGGCCAAGCACGGTGTGGCATCCAACCGCGACTACCAGTACGAGTCCACGTTCTTACTGCGCGGGCTCAAGGAGTTGCACATCGAGTTCACCCAGGCCGACTGACGCGCATTAGTCCAGTGCCGCAAGGCCTTTCACCTGCTGGTAGTAGATGACGTTGCCCAACCGTGAAAGGCCCGTGCACCCTGCGGTTAGATCCCCGCCGCGTCGCACACGGCGGCATGCACGTCGGCGGCGATTCTCTCCTTGCGGGCCTGATCCAGGGCGCCCTCGAACACCGTCAGGTCGACCCTGAACCGGGGCTGACCGGGCCCGCGCCCGCCAATCAAGAGTTCGGTCTCCTGCAGCGGGTGCAGATACACCCAGGTCTTGTCGCGCAAAAACGGGGTGCCGGGGGCCCGTTCAGCGCGCAGCAGCACGGTTACCGGCTCGTCGGCCAACCGGTCCAACGTCTGGTCGTCCGGCGAGCCACACACGAACGTCAGGTCGATCATCGGCATGGCGGACCTCCTCAAGCCCCGAACGACCTTGATCACCCTGGCGGTATCGCGGTGGGATCAGCAGGTTCGCGCAACCGTGTGCGTCGCTGACCGTCATGACGTGCTGGCGCTTGCCTTCCCACCCCGGCCAGTTGAGCTCGGGCAATTCATTGGTGATGCGATCCGCCCGCGGCCACCACGCCCGGGGGTTTTCATCCGCGCCGAGCGCGCGGTGGACCGCCGCTGACAACGAACGGCTCCTTTTCGACGGCTACCACCGGCCCGCCCGGGGGTCGGGTGGCCAGCGACACCGCGCAAGTACGGCACCGCTTGGCCGACGTCGTCGGGGAATCCGACCGGCAGCCGAAGCCTGTCATCGCCAGCCGCGACAAACCCTTTGCGGTGCAAGGGATGAGGGGACGATGCTTGCCATCTGCCCTTGGAGCGGGATGGCGGGTAGGGTGGTGGCAACGGCGAGGACGGATTACATGGCAATAGAGAACTGGTGCGACGCGGTCGAGATCCACCCATCGCAGATCCGGGTCGGCGACATCATCGGCACGCGGCGTCCCACCGAGTTGCGTCTGACGGTCAAGATGATCAGTGGTCCGCGGAATGGTCCGGGGCAGTGGACATTTTTCAGTCGAGACAATAACGGTCAGCAGCGCACCAGTACGTTCGGAGAAGGCGAATTGGTCCGCAGGTATGCCAAGGCATCCTGACGTTCAAGCGCCTCAACGCCGATCACGGCCGGTGATTTGGAGAACCGACAGCGTGAGTATCGGGCCGATCGGAAAACGTCGGGTGCTCGACCGGTTCCGGAGAGGCGTCGCGCGAAGCGACATACTTCGGCGCCTCGGGGTGGGAAAACAGGTTCGACTGGTCCATGGGCTGTCCTTCCGAATGAAGAGGTCGGCCGATACGCATTGTTACGTGGCGTCGGACGACGATCGAATCGCACTGCGATCTCATTCGTGATTCGTTCGCGATTCGCGGTGACCGCTAGAACGCGGTTCCACTCCACTCTACAGGCAGCCGGCGCGGTGCGTGCCGCTCAGGTGGATATTGCCTTTGGCGTGCTTCCAGCATCCGAAGAGGGCGGCTCCGCCACGGCCTGTGCGTGCTGGTTCCGCCGGTCACAGGCAGGGCCACCGATTCGACCCGCCGGGGAATGAATTAGCAACCGATACAATGATTTTCAAAATATGGTCGACTTCGTGCTACCCTGAGCCCGCATGGATGTGTTTGGTACATCCGCTTTTGATGAGAGAAGTAAGTAAATGGCACAGGGAACTGTGAAATGGTTCAACGGTGAAAAGGGCTTCGGCTTCATCACCCCTGACGACGGCACGAAGGACCTCTTCGTCCACTACTCCGAGATCCAGGGAAACGGCTATCGCTCGCTCGACGAGAACCAGCGTGTTCAGTTCGAGGTTGAGCAAGGAGCCAAGGGGCCCCAGGCGGTAGGAGTCAGTAGCGTCTAAGAACTTCACATACATCACGGTGGGCTGGTGCGGTTGCTTCGTACCAGCCCGCTGGTGTTTTCGGACCTCCTGACGCCGGCTACGACATCAGCTCGTGCTTGACCCGATCCGGACTGACCGGCCGGGATAATCACGGCATGCGTCTCGCGTGGGTGCTGAGGTCGGCGGTCTTGGCGGCGCTCGTCCCGGTTCTCCTGACCCCGTGTGTTTCGGCGAGCCCCGACGTGCCGCCGGTCAGCGACGCCGCGCGTGCGGCCGGCTTCGTGGACATCCGTACCGTCGTTCCCGACGCGGTGCTCGATCTGCGCTACGCGACCACCGACAACTTCACCCACACGCAGCTGTACCCCTCCGATGCCAGATGCCTTGTGCACCAATCGATGGCGCCGGGCCTGGCCGCCGCGGCCGGCGCGTTGCGCCCGCAGGGCCACCTGCTGGTGTTCTGGGACTGCTATCGGCCGCACGACGTTCAGGTCAAAATGTTCAACCTGGTACCCAACCCGGCGTGGGTCGCCCGTCCGGGCCCGTACGCGCACAGCCATGAGTCGGGGCGTTCGGTCGACGTGACCTTCACGACCCCGCAGCAGCCGTGCCCGTCCGGGCAACACGCCGCTGGGCTCTGCCTGGCCGACATGGGCACGGGCTTCGACGACTTTAGCTCTCGGGCAACCGCTTTCAATACCGAAGGCATCAGCCCCGACGCGGTGGCGAACCGGGCTGCGCTGCGGTCGGCGATGAACTACGGCGGTTTGAAGGCGTATTCAGGGGAGTGGTGGCATTTCGACGGCCCCGGAGCCGGCATCGACCAGCCGATCCTCAACGTCCCCGTCGACTAAGTGTCTCGTATTATGAGACATGCATTTCATATTGTGACCGCCCGGCGTAAGCTGCCAGACGAGACGCAGCAGGCAAGGGGTCGCAGTGAACGATGAACATCGAGCCACCTACACGCATGGGCACCACGAGTCGGTGTTGCGCTCTCATCGGCGGCGCACCGCCGAGGACTCCGCGGCATACCTGCTGCCGCACCTGAAGCCGGGGCTGTCGGTGCTCGACGTCGGGTGCGGACCCGGAACCATCACCGCCGACCTGGCCGCCCTCGTCGCACCCGGGGCGGTCACCGCCGTCGACCAGGGGGCCGACGTGCTCGACGTTGCCCGCGCCGAAGTCGAACGGCGCGATCTGTCCAACGTCTCGTTCGCGAGCGTCGACGTGCACAACCTCGAATATCCCGACGGCACATTCGATGTCGTGCACGCGCATCAGGTGCTACAGCACGTCGCCGACCCCGTCGCAGCCCTGCGGGAGATGCGGCGAGTGTGCGCGCCTGGTGGCATCGTCGCGGCCCGCGACGCCGACTATTCGGGGTTCGTCTGGTACCCCGAGGTTCCGGGGCTGGACCTGTGGCGCGACCTCTACCAGCGCGTCGCGCGCGCCAACCGCGGCGAACCAAATGCTGGCCGGCGACTGCTGTCGTGGGCGCAGCAGGCGGGATTCGGCGACATCACGCCCACGGGCAGCCTGTGGTGCTATGCCACACCCGCGACGCGCGACTGGTGGGGCGGAATGTGGGCCGACCGAATTCTGCACTCCACCGTGGCCCGCGACCTGGTAAGCCTCGATCTGGCCACCACCGCGCAGCTCGAGGAGATCTCCGCCGCCTGGCGGGAGTGGGCCGCCGCCCCGGACGGCTGGATCGCCATCCCGCACGGCGAAATCATCTGCCGCGCATAGGCGCTCAGTCGAGAAACAGGTCCAGAATCGGTTGGTCGCCGCCACCGTACCGGGACAGGTCCTCGACACCGGCGGAACGCAGAACATCGGCGTCGATGTAGCAGTTGCCCGTCGCTTCGCGGCTGGGTCGAGAGATGATCTCGACGGCGGCGTCGGCCATGGTCTCGGGGCTGCGTGACGATTCGGCCAGCTTGTCCCCGTCGGCCATGTTCGCCACCGCCGCGGTGGCGATATAGGTCTGCGGCCAAAGGCAATTCACGCCGATCCCGGCGTCGGCGAATTCCACCGCCCAGCCCAGCGACAGCAGTGTCATGCCATATTTGGACAGCGTGTAGGCAGGGTGCTCGCCCAGCCACCGGGGGTTCATGTTCACCGGTGGCGAGATGGTCAGCACGTGCGGGTTGGCGGATTTCTCCAGGTGTGGCACGCACGCCTTGGTCAGCAGGAAGGTGCCGCGCAGGTTGATCTCCTGCATCAGGTCGTACTTCTTCGCGGATAACTTGGCGGTCGGCTCCACCGCGATGGCGCTGGCGTTGTTGACGCAGACGTCGACGCCGCCGAACCGCTGCACCGCCGCATCGACCACGCGTTGCACGTCCTCCTCGCGGCGCACGTCGCCGACAACCGCCAGCGCCTTGCCGCCGGCGGCCTCGACCTCGGTCGCGGCGGTGTGCACGGTCCCCGGCAGGCGGGGATGCGGGGTGTCGGTCTTGGCCAGGAGCACCACGTTGGCGCCCCGTCTGGCGGCACCGATTCCGATCGCGAGCCCGATTCCGCGGCTGCCGCCGGAGATGACGACGGTGCGATCGACGAGCGAACCGTTGGGCATGGAGCCTCCTTTTACCTGGTCAGGCATGTGGTATTGGCATTCTCTTTTTTTGCAAGTACGTTATTCACCGATGGATAATACGGCCCACACTCCGTCCGGTATCCCGCTGCAGCCCGTATACGGGCCGGCGGACGTCAGCGCGGAGCCTCCGCAACCGGGGGAGTTCCCCTTCACCCGGGGTAACTTCGCGTCTGGCTATCGCGGCAAGCTCTGGACCTTCCGCCAGTACTCGGGGTTCGGCACCGCCGAGGAATCCAACCGCCGGTACCGCTACCTGCTGGAGCAGGGCGGGACGGGGCTGTCGGTGGCGCTCGACCTGCCCACGCAGTGCGGGTACGACTCCGACGACCCCGAGTTCGGTGAGGAGGTAGGCCGGGTCGGTGTCGCGGTGGACACCCTGGCCGACTTCGAGATCTTGTTCGACGGCATCCCGCTGGACAAGCTCAGCACGAGCATGACGATCAACGGGACGGCGGCGATCCTGCTGGCGTTCTACGTCGCCGCTGCCGAGAAAAAGGGGATCCCGCGGGAGAAGCTCACCGGCACGATCCAGAACGACATCCTCAAGGAGTACGCCTCGCGCGGTACCTGGATCTGGCCGCCGGAGCCGTCGCTGCGCCTGATCGCTGACACCATCGAATTCTGCGCGGCCGAGGTTCCGCGGTTCAACGCGATCTCGGTGGCCGGGGCACACTTCCGCGATGCGGGGGCCAACGCGGTGCAGGAGATGGCGTTCACGCTGGCCGACGGAGTGACGTACTGCGACACCGTGGTCGAGCGCGGCCGGATGACCATCGACCAGTTCGCGCCGCAGATCTCTTTCTTCTTCTACACCCACGGGGATTTCTTCGAGGAGATCGCCAAATACCGTGCGGGACGGCGGCGTTGGGCGACGATCGTGCAGGAGCGGTACGGAGCGACGACGGCGAAGGCGGCGATGTTCCGCTTCGGCTGCGTGTGTGGTGGCGCGTCGCTGTACGCGCCACAGGCCCACAACAACATCGTCCGGGTTGCCTACGAGGCGATGGCCGCGGTGCTGGGCGGTGTGCAGTCGATGTTCACGGCGGCCTGGGACGAGCCGTTCGCCCTGCCGACCGAGGAGACCACGACACTGGCGCTGCGCACGCAGCAGATCCTGGCGCACGAGACCGGTGTCGCCAGCGTCGCCGACCCGCTCGGCGGCTCCTACTTCGTGGAGGCGCTGACCGACGCGACCGAGGAGCGCATCATCGAGATCATGTCCGACCTCGAGCGGCACGGCGGTATGGTGCAGGCCATCGAGGACGGTTACCTGCAGGGACTGATCGCCGACGAAGCCTTCAACCTGCATCAGGAGGTCGAAGCCGGCACCCGGCCCGTCGTCGGGGTCAACCGGTTCGTGACGGAGGAACCGGCGCACGATGTCGTCACCTACGAACTCGACGCCGAGGGACGTGATCTGCAGCTCAAGCGGCTGTCCAAGGTCAAGGCCGAAAGGGATTCGGCCGCAGTGAAATCCACGTTGGCTGCGCTGTCGCGGTCAGCCGAGGGAGACGACAACCTGATGCACAAGCTGATCGACTGCGCCAACGCGTACTGCACGGTCGGGGAAATGGTCTCCGCGCTCAAGGCGGTATGGGGCGAATTCCAGCAACCGGTGGTGTTCTAGATGGCCGTCCGCGTTCTCGTTGCCAAGCCCGGCTTGGACGGGCATGACCGCGGCGCGAAGATTGTCGCCCGTACCCTGCGCGACGCCGGGTTCGAGGTCATCTACACCGGCATCCGCCAGCGCATCGAGGACATCGCCTCGATCGCCGTCCAGGAGGACGTGGCGGTGGTGGGGTTGAGCATCCTGTCGGGTGCCCACCTGGCCCTCACCGCGCGCACCGTGGAGGCGCTGCGCGCCGCCGACGCCGCCGACATCGCCGTCGTCGTCGGGGGCACCATCCCACACGCCGACGTCCCCAAGCTGCTATCCGCCGGCGCCGCGGCGGTATTCCCCACCGGGACACCGCTGGACAACCTGGTGCGCGACATCCGCGCGCTGACCGGGACCCCCGAACCAGTCACGGAGGAACCATGCGCGTCGGAGTAATGATCGGGGCCGAGCGCGGCGACATGGCCCGCAAGGTGGACAAGCTGGCCTCAGATATCGAATGGGCCGAATCCGCGGGCCTGGACACGGCGTGGATGCCCCAGGTGCCCAACGACTTCGACTGCCTGACCATGGTGTCGCTGATGGCCGCCCACAGCTCGCGCATCGAGTTGGGCACCGCGGTGGTGCCGCTGCAGGCCCAACACCCGATTGCCCTTGCCCGCCAGGCCCTCTCGACTCACGCGGTGGCCGGTGGGCGACTGGCCCTTGGCGTCGGGCCGTCGCACCATTGGATCATCCGGGACATGCTCGGCCTGCCGTACGACAAGCCGGCCGCCTATACCCGCGATTACCTGCAGGTGCTCAACGCCGCCGTCGCCGGGCCGGGACCAGTTGACGTCGAGAACGATTCGTTCACGGTGCACAATCCGTTGGCGATCGGGGCCGATACCCCTATGCCGGTGCTCGTCGCCGCGCTGGGACCGGTGATGCTGCAGATCGCCGGTGAACTCGCCGACGGCACGGTGCTGTGGATGGCCGACGAGCGCGCGATCGGTGATCACATCGCGCCGAAGATCACCAAGGCCGCCGCGGACGCCGGGCGGCCCGCCCCCCGGATCGTCGCGGGTATCCCGGTATGCCTGTGTGCGCCTGGGCAAGTCGATGAGGCCAAGGAGCGGGCCAACCGAATCCTGGGCGAGGCCGAGGTGTCGCCAAACTACCAGCGCCTGCTCGACCGCGGTGACGCCCGCGATGTCGGTGATCTGTGCGCGGCCGGCGACGAGGAGGCGATCCTGGCCCGGATGCGTCGATTCGCCGACGCCGGGGTGACGGATCTGTCGGTGCGGCTGCTGCCGATCGGCGACAACCGCGACGAGCTGGTCGCATCCAAACGGCGCACCCGCGACATGATCGCCTCACTCGCCGCGGAATTGCGTTGACCGCAAACAACACAGGACCGCTGGCCGGGATACGCATCCTCGAAGTCGGCACGATGCTGGCGGGGCCGTATGCCACCATGCTGCTCGCCGATCTCGGCGCCGAGGTCACCAAGATCGAACCCGCCGGCGGCGAGATCTCCCGCAGCGTCGGCGCCACCTACTTCGCCAGCCTCAACCGCAACAAGTTCAGTATCACGCTGGACTTGAATTCCGATGCGGGACAGCAGCGGTTGGGCGAACTGGTCGCCGAATCGCGTGCGCTGCTGGTGAACCTGAAGCCGTCCGCCATCCGCCGGCTGGGCCTGACCTACGACGAGTTGCGCCGGCACAACGAGAAGATCGTCTGCGTGGCGATCACCGGCTTCGGCCTGTACGGCGGCGACGATCCGGCCTTCGACTACGTGGTGCAGGCGGGCGTCGGCACCGCCGCCCTGACCGGTGATCCGGACGGGCCGCCGACGCTGCCCGGTTACTCCTCGGCCGACAACTCCACCGGGATGACCGCGGCCCTGGGGCTGTTGGCCAAGATCATCTCCGGAACCGGCGGCCAGGTGGACGTGTCGCTGCGCGACGTCATGCTGTCCCAGCTGAACTACCACGCATCGGCCTATCTCAACAGCGGCGTCGAGCCGCAGCGCCGCCCCTACGGCGCCCATTCGTATTACGTACCGGCGCAGCTCTTTCCGACCGCTGAGGGATATCTGGCGCTGTTCATCACGCACGACGGATTCTGGAAGTCGTTCGCCGCCGAAGCGGGCATCGGGGGCTTCGAGACGATGGCCGAGCGAGTCGCCCGGCGCGACGAAGTGCTGACCGTCGTCACCGCGATGCTGGCCACCGACAGCGCCGTCGGGTGGGAAAGAAGACTGCGCCCGCTGGGAGTTCCGGCGGCCGCCGTGCGAACCTTGCCCGAGGCGCTCGAGGCGACCCCGGAAGTGGTTGTGACAGCGGGCGAATTCCGGTTGGTGGGCAGCCCTATTCACGTCTCGGGGTACGAGCCCGAGTACCGGCCGGCGCCAGAGCTTCCCCAGTAGCGCCGCTCAGACCGGCGCGGGCCCGGTGAGGACAGCCTCGGCGATCTTGCGGAAGGCCGCCAGCAGGCGGCTGCGATCTCCGGCGCGACAAGCCAATACGACATGACTGGGTTCAACACCTTCCAACGGGACCGTGGTGATATCCGGCCGCACACCGTTGCCATGGACGCCCGCCGTGATCGCCACGGCTTGCCCCGAAGCGATGAGTTCGAACTTGTCCTCCAGCGCATCGATGAACGGGCCGTCGGGTGCCCGGCGACCATCGGGGCGCGGATCGATGCGCCAGAAGGCGCTCCAGGCCGGATCCGAATGCCGCACCCGCGGCATGGGTTCGTCGGCGATGTCGTCAAGGGTGACCGATTCCCGGCCGGCCAGGCGATGGTCGACGGGTATCGCGAGCACCCGCGGTTCGTCGTACAGGATCGTCACGTGCAGCCCTTCGGTCGGAAACGGCAGCCGGGTCACCACCGCGTCCACCCGATGGCCGAGCAACGCATCGAGCGCCTGGTCCCAATCCAAATGCGTGACTTGGACATCGGCTTCGGGGTGCTCGCGGCGCATCTCGCGCACCGCGGGCGTGACGATCATGCCCATCGTGTAGCCGATGGTGATCCGGCTGGGCTGCGCGGCCGCTCGCGCCTGCGCGGTGGCTTGCGCGGCCGAACGCAGCAGCGCCTTGGCCCGGGGCAGAAACACCTCGCCCGCCTCCGTGAGCCTGGTGCCCTGCGGGGTGCGATCCAACAGGCGGACCCCGAGTTGCTGCTCGAGTCGGCGGATCTGGCGACTCAACGACGGCTGCGCGACGCGCAGCGCTGAGGCGGCCCGGCCGAAGTGCCGATGCTCGGCGACCACGACGAAGTAACCGACCAGCCGCAGGTCAAGATCCACCACCGGCAATGCCGAGTCCGTCATGCGCCCAGTGTAAGGGGAATGAGCGCCGTGGGAAGCCGCAGAATCCGCTACGAACAGGTGTGATGCCTGAATTGCATCGCGGCATATGAAACAGGACTTGGACAACGGCTTTTGCGCCGGCATTGACTTGATGGCATACATCCCCACGGGACCAGAAGGGAACTTTCATGCACGTCTTCGTCACGGGCGCGACCGGTCACATCGGCTCCGCCGTTGTCACCGAACTCCTCGACGCCGGGCACCAGGTCACTGGATTGGCGCGGTCTGACGCGGGCGCTGCCGCCCTGCAAGCCGCGGGGGCAACACCGCGCCGGGGAGACCTCGACGACCTCGACGGCCTGCGCGACGCGGCGGCGGCGTCCGACGGCGTCATCCACCTCGCCTTCAAGCATGACTTCGACGACTTCGCGGGCGCGGCCGAGACGGACCTGCGCGCTGTGCGCGCCATCGGGGAAGCACTCGTCGGTTCCGATCGGCCGTTCGTCAGCACGTCGGGATCTCTGCTGCTTGCGCTGTTGGGGCAGGGCGGCGGTGTTGCCACCGAGCAGGACACGGTGCCGTCCGGACCGCGGGTTGACTCCGAAAACGCGGTGATCGCGCTCGCCGAGCGCGGGGTTCGGTCGTCGGTGATCCGCCTTGCGCCGCTGGTGCACAGCGACCTGGATCACCACGGCTTCGCCCACCACCTGATCAACGTCGCCCGCGAGACCGGTGTGTCCGGCTATCTCGGCGATGGCATAAACCGCTGGCCGGGTGTGCACACGCTCGACGCCGCACGCTTATACCGGCTCGCGCTCGAAAACGCGCCCGCTGGAACGCGTTTGCACGGCGTCGACGATGAGGGAGTGCCGTTCCGCGACATCGCCGCCGTCATCGGTCGTCACCTGGACGTGCCGACGTCCAGCATTGCCGCCGAAGATGCCGGTCACTTCGGCTTTCTCGCGCTGTTCGCGTCGCTCGACAATCCGACGTCGAATGCCTTGACGCAGAAGATCCTTGACTGGCACCCGGAACGACCGGGGTTGCTCGAGGACCTCGATGCCGGCCATTACTTCGGCGAATGAGCGCAACAGTGACTGACTCGGTGATCGCCTCGGCACGCCAGGCGCTGGGCCCGGCCGGTGTGTGTCTGCCCGTCTCGTTCACCAGCACACCGCCGGCCGACCTATTGCGGGAGGCCGCGCGCCGTCTGGAAGACGCCGGGTACGGTGCGGTCTGGACCAACGAGGTCATCGGCAAGGACTCCTTGGTGCAGCTCGCCGTGCTGTTGTCCGCCACCGACCGAATGACCTTCGGCACCTGCATCGCCAACATTTGGGCGCGGCCGGCCCAGACCATGCATGCCGCGGCCGCCCAACTGGCGCAGGCGTATCCGGGCAGAATCGTGTTGGGGTTAGGCGTCGGCTACCCGGAGCAGGCGGCCGGCGTCGGCCGCGAATTCGGCAGTCCGCTGGCCACCATGCGCGACTACCTGAACCGGATGGACAGCCCCACCTCGCCGCCGGCGCCGGACGTCGCCTATCCGCGGATAGTCGCCGCCAATGGCCCGAAAATGCTTGCGTTAGCCGGTGATATCGCCGACGGGGCACTGCCGGCCATGTCGGCACCTGACTTCACCGCACACGCCCGGCAGTCGCTAGGACCCGACAAGCTTTTGGTTGTCGGAATGTCGGCGGAACTCGATCAGCCCGATCCGACGGCCCTCGCCGCGCAAGTGCGCGAGCACCTTACCGCCGGCGCCGATCATGTGGCGCTCTTGCCGCCGATCGGTATCGAATTCGACTCGGGCATAACGCAACTCGAGCAGCTTGCCCCGGCGCTGGCCGACATTGGCTAACCAACGTTAGGAGCTGGCCTCGGCCAGCTGCTTCTCCTGGAAGCGACGCGCCCACTCGGCACGCGACCGGATCGACACGTCCACATCAGTTCCCTTGGCGCGCAAGGCCTTGACATTCGCCTGCTCGCGCGGGGTCCGGGCGAACGGGTCCCAGCCGAAGAACCGGCAGGCGTTGCCCCAGGTGATCTTGTCGATGTCGGAATCGTCGGCGTCGGCGGCGTTCAGCTCGGCGAGCACCTGCTCGGGCGCGTCCGGCCAGAAGCAGTCCGAGTGCGGGTAGTCGCACTCCCACGCGATGATGTCGATGCCGATCTCGTGGCGCAGTTTCAGCGACGTCTTGTCGGTGACGTAGCAGGCCAGCGAATGCTCACGAAAGACATCGCTGGGCAGCTTGTCGCCGAAGTCGCGGCGGAGCCACTTCTGGTTGGTGTAGTGGCGGTCGCTGCGGTCCAGGTAGAAGGGGATCCAGCCGATACCGCCTTCGGAGAAGGCGAATTTCAAGTCAGGATAGTTGCGCATCGCGGGGCCCCACAGCAGATCCTGGGCGCACATCGCCGACACCTGAGTGGCCAGGATGATCAGGTTGTCGATCGGCGCGTTGGGCGCCATGCTGATCGCCCCGAAGCCGGTGCCGATGTGCAGGCACATCACCACGTTCTCCTCGGACAGCGTGCGGAACACCGGACCCCAGTAGTCCTCGTCGTGGTAGCTCGGAAGTCCTTCCAAGTGAGGCAATTCCGGCATGGTGACGGCCCGACAGCCCTTCGCGGCGACGCGGCGGATCTCGGCGCACATGCCTTCGGGGGTCCAGGTCGGCAGGATCGCGATCGGGATGAAGCGGTCCGGGTAGGAGCCGGCCCATTCGTCGATGTGCCAGTCGTTGTAGGCCGACACCATCACCAGGGTGATGTCTTCGCGCGTCATGTTGAGGTGCCGTGCCGAGAAGCCGGTGAACGTCGGGAAGCACATCGACGCGAGGATGCCGTTGCGGTTCATGTCACGGACGCGTTCGTGGACGTCGTAGACGCCGGGGCGCATCTCGGCGAAGCCGGCGGGATCGCGGCCCCATTCCTCGGCCGGCCACGACACCACCGCGTTGAGCCCGCTGACGCCCTGCGGCCTGCCCTGGTACATCCACTGGTCCACGCCCTTGTCGTCGGTGACGACCACGGGTGCTTCGTCCCGGTACTTGGCGGGCACGTGCCGCAGGAACATGTCCGGCGGCTCGACCACGTGGTCGTCGATGCTCACCAAAATCAGGTCGTCGACCTTCATCAATAGTCCTCTCCGTCGCAGCCGTACTCGATCAGCCGCTGCACTCCGTGGTGGTTTCGAGCAATCGTGGAATCGGCGCCGGGTCCAGCTGCAGGGCGTCCGACATATGCAGCTGGCCCGCGCTGGCGATCATGTTGTCCAGAATGGCCTGCAGGTCGTCGCCCTCGATCTCGTAGATGGCGACGTAGGGTCCGTCGCCGGCGACGGGCCGCATGCGCCGGGCCGAGACGAATCCGTCCAGGGCTACGAGCTCACCGAGGTGCACCTCGTCGTACCAGGTGTTGTACTCCTGCTCGCGCTCGGGCGAGCTGGGTCGGCTCTCCACGAGGATGATGCCCTTGGCCATCGTCGCCACCTCTCTGGCTGCTACTCGTAGCGCACCGTGACCGAGTCCGTGTCCGGAACGCCCTGGCACGTCAGAATGTAACCCTCGGCGACCTCGTCGGGTTCGAGAGCGTCGTTGACCCGCATGGTGGCATGGCCCTCTTCGAGTTTGGCCATGCACGTACCGCAGTTGCCGGCCTCGCAGCTGAACGGAGGTTCCAGCCCGGCCCGCCGCGCGGTCTCCAGCAGCGTCTCGCCCGGGACTATGGGCACCGAGACCTTCTTGCGGTCGAGATGAATCGTCACCGTGCCGGCGCTGGAGCCGTTTGTTGCCGGACCTGTCACCCGCGGGGTCTCCTCGATGATCCGGGTGACCGTCACTGAGACCGCCCCCTCTCACGTATTTGCATTCTTCAGTATAGAGAATACTATTCTCACGAAGCGATAGCATCTTCTCAAGACTGTATGGATGTCGGGTCAGCCCGGTCTGTCAGGAAGGACGGGACGTGACCGAGCCGGCGGCGCTCGTGTTCGAGGAACGGCGATTCAGCGTGCCCGAACTCGACGCATTGGCCGGCGGATGGGCCGCGACTCTGGCGAAAGACGGGGTCAGGGCCGGTCAACGCGTCGCCGTCATGGCCTCCAATCGGCCGGAGTTCCTCGCCGTCGTGCTGGCGATCTGGCGACTGGCCGCCACGGCGGTGCTGATCAGCCCCGCGTGGAAACGCGACGAGGTCGACCATGCGCTCGCGCTGACCGAGCCCGAGCATGCCGTCGGCGACCACCCGGTGCTGGCCGGTCTGATGCCGATGCTGGACATGGACGAGCCGGTCGCACCCGCAGAGCCGACAGCCGGCGTACCGCCGCCTGCGAGCGACGCGGCGCTGGTGTTCAGTTCCGGCACCACCGGCCTGCCGAAGGC
Organism: Mycobacterium sp. MUNTM1; assembly: GCF_054660795.1. Lineage (NCBI taxonomy): Bacteria > Bacillati > Actinomycetota > Actinomycetes > Mycobacteriales > Mycobacteriaceae > Mycobacterium > Mycobacterium sp. MUNTM1. The sequence continues at coordinate 112,808 of NZ_BAAGDE010000009.1, read as the reverse complement.
GGTCCGGCACACCCACGCCTCGCTGGGCGAGGCGGTGCGGCACTGGCGTCAAGCGCTGCAACTGACCCACCACGACCGGATCCAGGTTGCGACGCCACCGTCGCACATCCTCGGACTGTTGAACCTGCTGACCGCGTGGGAGACCGGGGCCTACGTGCGCCTGCATCCCCGGTTCGACATCGACCGGGTGCTCCGGCATATCGAAAGTGACCGCATCACAGTGGAAATGGCGGTCGCCCCCATCGCGCTGGCCATCGCCTCCCATCCGGACCTCGAGTCCTATGACCTGTCGTCGCTGCGCTACATCATGTGGGGTGCCACCCCGGTCACCGCCCACGTCGCAGAGACGGTGACCCGGCGCATCGGAGTGGGATGGCTTCCGGCCTACGGAACCACGGAATTGCCTGTCCTAGCGTGCAATCCGATCGAGGACTCTCGCCTGGACACCGTCGGGCGCGCGGTGCCCGGGGTCGACCTGCGGGTCGTTTCGCTGGACACCGGCGAGCCGGTCGCCGCGGGCGAGGTCGGTGAGATCCAGGCCCGGTCGGCATCGCTGATGGCCGGCTACCTCCCGGCCGAGGCGACCGTCGATGCGGTGCGCGACGGGTGGTACCGCACCGGGGATGTCGGCTGGCTCGACGCCGGCGGCTGGCTGCGAATCACCGACCGCCTCAAAGAGATGATCAAAGTGCGCGGCTTCCAGGTCGCCCCGGCCGAGATCGAGACGGTGTTGCACGGTCATCCGGCCGTCAAAGATTGCGCGGTGTTCGGCATTCCGGACGGAATCAACGGCGAAGCGGTCGTCGCCGCGGTCGCGACGTCCGGTCCCGTTGATGCAACCCAGCTGACCGCCTTGGTGGACGAAAGACTGGCGTCATATAAACGTCTGAGCCGGGTCGTGTTCGTCCCCGAAATTCCTCGCCTGCCTTCCGGCAAGGTGCTGCGCCGAGTGCTGAAGGAGCGTTATGGATGTACGTCTGACAGCTGAACAACAGCAATTACGCGATGCCGCCGCCAAGCTGGCCGACGATCTCGGGCCGGCAGCAGTGCAGGATCTCGACGACCAGGCTCGAATCACCCGTCTGGACAAGCAGATCGAGAACACCGGCTGGCGGTCGTTGCGCTCCGACGGCGCCTCTGGTGTCGAGGTGGCCATCGTGGCCGAGGAATTCGGCCGCCGGCTGGTTGACACACCGTTCCTGGGTCCCGTGCTCGCTGACGATTTGGGCCGCCACATCGGCGCCGACGTATCGGCGGCGACCGTGGCGGTCGACGAGCGAGTGATCGATGCCCGCGGCGCGCGGCGCGCCCTGTCGCTCTCGGGTGCCACGGTTCTCGCCGCCGATGTGCAGGTCGCGCCGCAGAGCGTCGACCTCACGCGGGCCGACGGCGCGATCGCGGGATCGCCGGAGGCGTTGGGCGACGTGTCCCCCGAGGTAGCCGAGCAATGGCGAACCCTCGCGCTGGTCACCACGACGGCGGATCTGGTGGGCATCGCCCGCGGCGCACACGCCGTCGCGTGTGACTACGCGAAAATCCGTGAACAATACGGCAAGCAGATCGGCTCGTACCAGGCCATCGCTCACCTGCTGGCCGAAAGCCTTGCGCTGATTGAGGGTTCGGTGAGTGTGTTGCGACACGCCGCGTGGGGCGTCGACGAGCTTGCGCCCGCCGAGGCGATTCGGGCGGCTCAAATCGCAAAGGTCTACTGCGCGCGCGCCACCCGGACCGTCTGCGAGACGGCCATCCAGGTGCACGGCGGTATCGGCAACACCTGGGAATGCGTGGCGCACGTCTACCTGCGCCGCGCCCTCACATCGACCGAGCTGTGGCCGGTCGCGTTGAAGGAGATCGATTTTGGACTTTCGTGACTCACCCGACGAAGCCGCCTTCCGGGAGCGGCTGCGCACCTGGCTTGCCGCACACGCCAAGGAGTACTCCGGCTCGGGTGACGAGTACTGGGTGCGCATGGCCGACTGGCACCGCGCTTTGTACGAGAACGGCTTTTTCGGCCTATCGTGGCCACGCGACTGGGGCGGCCAGGACCTGGCGCCGGTCTACGACGTCATCGTCGACGAGGAACTCGTGCGTGCCGGTGCGCCACCGCGCCCCAGCGTCGGCTATCTGGTGTACGGGATCGGTGCCCACGCCAGCGAGGAGCTCCGAAAGCGCTTCCTGCCCGGCATCATCAACGGCACCGAGCGCTGGTGCCAGGGCTTCAGCGAACCGGGCGCCGGCTCGGACCTGGCGTCGCTGACCACCACCGCTCGCCTCGAGGGCGACAACTATGTGGTGAACGGGCACAAGATCTGGACCAGTTATTCCGACGTGGCGGATCGGTGTCTGTTGCTGGCGCGCACCGACCCGGAAGCCAAGCGCCACCGCGGCTTGTCGGCGTTCGTCCTCGACATGAAACAGCCCGGCGTGCAACAGCGCCCGCTGCAGATGATCAACGGGGTCACCAACGAATTCGGCCAGGTGTTCTTCGACGATGCGACGGTGCCGGCGGACCGGATGGTCGGCGCGCCCGGCGATGGGTGGGCCGTGGCCATGACGGTCGTCGGGCACGAACGCGAGCCGTCCACGCTCGGCTACGCTGCCCGCTACGGCAAGCTGGTACGAGAGCTGTTGTCGCGCAACGACGGTGAACTACCCGAAGAGCTGGCGTGGGCCGCCGTCCAGTCGGATATGCTGACCCATCACGTCCGGCGGCGGCTGTCCGAACAGCTCGACGGGGTATCGCACGGCTCGGACGGCTCGCTGGACAAGCTGCTGATGACCTGGGTCGAACAATCCGTCGGGCATGCGGCCCTCGCCGTCGCGGGAACCCGCGATCCCGATCTGCTGAGCGCCTACCTGTACAGCCGGGCGCAAAGCGTCATGGGGGGAACATCACAGATTCAAAAGAACATCATCGCTTCACGGATCTTGGGATTGTAGGAGTGATCGCGAACGCGGGCGAAGCCCGGGTGAAGCGGGTCACGACCATCGAAGGAGTCTGACGTGTACGACATGCCTACCGAAATCGACGTTCAGGCCGACGGTGCCCTGCGCATCATCACGCTCAACCGTCCGGATTCGCTCAACTCGGTCAACGACAACCTGCACGTCGGACTCGCGCGGCTCTGGCAGCGACTCACCGACGACCCCACCGCCCGTGCCGCGGTGATCACCGGTGCCGGTCGGGCGTTTTCGGCCGGCGGCGATTTCACGTATCTGGAGGAGCTGGCGAACGACGCTGAGCTGCGCGCCAAAACCATCCGGGACGGGCGCGAGATCGTGCTGGGCATGGCCCGCTGCCGCATCCCGGTGGTGGCGGCCGTCAATGGCCCCGCCGTCGGGCTGGGCTGCAGCCTGGTGGCGCTCAGCGACATCGTCTACATCGCCGAAAGCGCCTATCTGGCCGACCCGCACGTGCAGGTGGGTCTGGTGGCTGCCGACGGTGGTCCGCTGACCTGGCCGCTGCACATCAGCCTGCTGCTGGCCAAGGAATTCGCCCTCACCGGCACCCGGATCAGCGCACAGCGGGCCGTCGAGCTCGGCTTGGCCAATCACATTGCGGACGACCCGGTTGCGGAGGCGATCGCCAGCGCCAAAAAGATCTTGGAGCTGCCGCAGCAGGCGGTGGAGAGCACCAAGCGGGTGCTCAACATTCATCTGGAACGGGCCGTGCTCGCCAGTCTGGACTACGCGCTGTCGGCCGAGAGCCAGTCGTTCGTGACCGAGGACTTCCGGACCAACGTCGCGAAATTCAATGCGGCCAAGAAGAACTGAGGTTGTGGCCGCAAGTCGGCTTCAGGCATCATGCCGGCGCAGGAAGTCGCGCATCACCGCGTCGAACTTGTCCGGTTCCTCGATGAACGGCATGTGGGCGCTGGCCTCGAACAGCTCGAACCGCGAACCCGGTATCCGCTGGTGCATTTCCCACATGTGCTCGGGCACGCACTCGTCGTGCCGGCCCGCGAGTACCAGTGTCGGCACAGCGATTTCGCTGAGCCGATCGACCACATCCCAGTTACGGATCGTCCCCACGATGTGAAAGTCACTGGGGCCGAACATGGTCTCGAAGACTTCGGCGCCCATGTTGCGGAACGCATCCTCGAGCTCGCGCGGCCACGGGTGTACCCGGCACAGGTAGGTCTCGTTCCAGGTTCGGATGGCGGCCTGATACTCCGCCGCGTGCGTGCTGCCGGCGGCCTCATGCCGGTCGATGGCGGCCTGGGTGGTGGGGTCCAATTCGGACTTCAAGCGTGCCACCATCTTCGCGAACTCCGGGATGGATGCGATGCTGTTAGAGATGGTCAGGCTCGCGGCGCCGGCGGGCGCCGCGTCGAGCACATACTGCTGGGCCAGCATCCCGCCCCACGAGTTGCCGAACAGGTGGAAGCGGTCCAGCCCCAGGGCGCGTACCACGGCGTCCACCTCGGCCACCGAGCGCTCCATCGTCCAAAGCTCGCGGCTGGGTGGGCATTTGGACCTTCCGCAGCCGAGCTGATCCCAGAAGATGACCTCGCGCTCCGTGGCCAACCGCCCCAGCGACCGCAAGTAATCGTGCGGCAGGCCCGGACCGCCGTGAATCACGAGCAGCGGAACACCCGCCCCGCCACCGGTCCGCTTGAACCACACGTTGCCGCCCGGGACCGCGACCATTCCCTGAGTCATTCACCCACCATCGCAAATCAACGCGATTCCTGCAGCCCTGCCCCCGAGCGCCGCTGTGCTCCTGACAGGATCTAGTGATGACGAACCGGTAAGCAGTTGGCCCGCCTGACCGATCGGCCCGACAACTGTCCGGTGGCCGCCAACGCAGTTGCTGTCCAAATGGGAGGAAAGGCAATGACCAGCGTCACGAATCCGATCCCGTCGCAAGATCTTTCGGGAATTATCGGACATCGCTTCATCTATACCTACGCCAACGGGTGGCAGTACGAAATGTACGTCAAGAACGCCACCACCATCGATTACCGCATCCACTCCGGACATGTCGGAGGCCGCTGGGTCAAAGGTCAGGAGATCAACCTCGTCCAACTCGACGACGACAGCTTCAAAGTTTCCTGGACCGAACCGACCGGCACTTGTGTGGCCGTCAACGTCCTGCCCGCCAAGCGCCGCATCCATGGCGTCATCTTCTTTCCGCAATGGATCCGCGTGCACGGTGAACACACCGTCTGCTTCCAGAACGACCACCTGGACGAGATGCGGGCCTACCGTGACCGGGGACCGACCTATCCCATCTACGAAGTCCCCGAATTCGCCTACATCACCCTGTTCGAATACGTCGGAGCCGACGACGAGACCGTCATCGACACCGGTCCCGAAAACCTGCCGGCGGGATGGTCGAACCGCACCAACTAAAGGACACTGCCGCCGCGTCGCGCAGCGCACCCGGCGCTGGTTGCGACTCTTACTCTCGTAATGAGAGAATATGATTCTCATGAATGTCCGGATGGCTCTCCGGGCGCCCGCACCTGATGGTTGAACTGGAGAAGACCCGTGGCTGAAGCCGTTATCGTGTCCGCCCTGCGCACCCCCATCGGCACCGCCCGCAAGGGCACACTGCGCGACACCAGTGCGTTCGATCTGGCGCAGCACGTGGTGACCGAAGCGGTGAGGGACCTGGACCCCGCGCAGGTCGACGATGTGATTTTGGGCGAGGGCCTCTACGGCGGCGGCGTGATCGCCCGCCACGCGGCCATCACCGCCGGGCTGTCCCACGTGCCCGGGCTGGCCAACAACCGGCACTGCGCGGCCGGGCAGGCGGCGGTGCAGAGTGCGGCGGCCAGCGTGCGCGCCGGGATGGACGAGCTGATCATCGCCGGCGGCGTCAATGCGGCGTCGACGTCACCGCGCTCACGCATCCAGGTGGACGGCGAGTGGATCGACTGGTTCCCCCCGACCCACCCCGACCGGCCCGACGCGCCGAACATGGACATGTCGATCACCGTGGGCTGGAACGCCGCGGTCAAGGCCGGCGTGAGCCGCGAGGAAATGGACGCCTGGGCACTGCGGTCACACCGCAATGCCATCGCCGCCATCGACGAAGGCCGCTTCAAGGAGGAGATCGTCCCGATCGAGACACCGCACGGCCTGTTCTCGGTCGACGAGCATCCGCGCCGCGACACCACGATGGAGAAGCTGGCCGCACTCAAACCGCTGCACCCCGAGATCGAGGGCTTTTCGATCACCGCCGGCAACGCGTGCGGCGCCAACGACGGTGCGGCGGCGCTCGTCATCGCCAGCGACCGGCTCGGCATGCCCGCGCTGGCCACCATCCGGTCCTGGGCATCCGTCGGCGTCGACCCCGCGATCACCGGCCTGGCGCCGGTGGAGGTGATACCGAAAGCCCTTAAGCGGGCTGGACTTTCGACCTCCGACGTCGATCTCTTTGAGATCAACGAAGCCTTCGCGGCGATGTGCGTGGCCACCATCAAACTGCTCGAGATCGACCCCGACACGGTCAACGTCAGCGGCAGTGGCTGCTCGCTGGGGCACCCCGTGGCGGCGACCGGCGCCCGGATGCTGGTGACCCTGGTGCACGAATTGCGCCGCCGCGGCGGCGGCATCGGCGTCGCAGCGATGTGCGCGGGCGGTGGAATGGGCTCGGCGACCGTGATCGAGGTCCCGGCTCCATAATGCGTACATGATCATCGCTGACCTGATTGCCCGCGCGCGCAATGGATCTCCCCGCGCGGCCGGTCGGCTGCTCAGCCTGGTCGAGGGCGACCAGCGCGACGAGGTCCTGGCGAATATCGGTCCCGCACCGCACGGCATGGGGCCGGTTGTCGGCATCACCGGGCCGCCGGGCGCGGGAAAGTCGACGACGGTCGCCGCGCTGGTCGCCGCCTACCGCGAGCGCGGCAACCGGGTGGCGGTGCTGGCGGTGGACCCGTCGTCCCCGTTCAGTGGCGGAGCCCTGCTAGGCGACCGGATTCGGATGGCCGCGCACATCAACGACTCCGACGTACTCATCCGTTCGGTGGCCACCCGTGGGCACCTGGGCGGCCTGGCCGCCGCGGTGCCGGCGGCCATCCGGCTGCTGGGGGCGATCGGTTACGACGTAGTCCTGCTGGAGACGGTGGGGGTGGGGCAGTCCGAGATCGAGATCGCCGCCGTCGCGGACCCGACCGTCGTCATCCTCAATCCCGGCGCGGGCGACGCGGTTCAGGCGGCCAAGGCGGGAGTGCTGGAAGTCGCCGACATCGTGGCGGTCAACAAGGCGGATCGGGACGGTGCCGAACAGACGGTTCGGGACCTTCGGGCAGAAACCAGCGCCCCCATTGTTTCGCTGATCGCGGCCCGGGGTGAAGGCATCGAAGACCTGATGGCCGCCATCGAGGACCACCGCCGCACCGACAGCCGCGCTCGTCGCCTTGCCCGCGCCCGTGCACAGATTCTGTCGCTCGCGCAAACCCGGCTGCGCACGCAGCCCGATCTCGACCGGCTCGCCGAGGCGGTCGTCGACGGCGAGCGGGACCCATACTCGGCCGCGGACCAACTGATCTCACCTCCGCCGCCCGGAACGGACTGACGCCCGCTGTCCCCCGATCGGGGGACACGCGCATTCATCACCTTTGCGGGCCGATCGGCGGAGGTGCGTCGCGTGCGATCGCCCTGAGTTGAGCGTCGGGCAGATCACTTGAGACGCGTGCACGCGGCGTTGCTGTGCGTATCGTGAACGAAACTTCTATTGCCTCAACCGGTTTGGTCTTTGATCCGGTGCTGGTGAGCTACCTAATTGGTTGTCGGTGGTGGTTGGGGTTGGAAGGGGTCGTACCACCACCACTGGGCGCGCTCGCCGAGGGGCCCGGCACACGGCGGGATGGCGGGCGGGGGTCGGGTTGGTCGGCGGGCCAGCGATCCGGGGTGCAGGGGTCGCCCGGAGCTGTCGGTGACGGTAAGCGCGTCGGCGGGTCCGGTGATGGTGATGGCACCTCGATGGTGCAACCGGTGGTGATAAGGACACACCAGCACCAGGTTGTTCAGCTCAGTAGCGCCGCCGTCTTCCCAATGCCGCAGGTGATGGGCGTGCAGACCCCGGGTGGCACCACATCCCGGCACCGCGCACGTGCGATGGCGATGCTCGAGCGCGCGGCGCAGCCGCCGGCTGATCACCCGCGTCGCCCGCCCCGCACCGATCACCTCCCCGCCACGTTCGAACCACACTTCGGCGGTGGCATCACAGGTCAGGTAGCGGCGTTCGGCGTCGCTCAGCAACGGACCCAGATGCAGCGCCGCGGCGCGCTTTTCAACATCGACGTGCACCACCACGGTGGTGTGCTGCCCGTGCGGGCGCCGCGCCGCCTCAACATCCCAGCCCGCCTCGACCAGCCGCATAAACGCCTCGGCGCTCCCCGGCATCGGCGGCGCCTGATCGCCGGCGCCATTGGCGTGATCGTGCTTCCACTCGGCGATCAGCGCCTCTCGATGCGACGCCAAGGCGGCGTCGAACTTCGCCGCATCCAGGTGAGGAAGCGTGATCCGCCAGCAGCTGCCGTGCTCGGTGCTGGTCTTGGTGACCGAGGCCTCGAGCTCGGGCCGAGGCGCGGGGTCAGGTCGCGGTTCCAGCTTGACCGCGGTACGCAACTGGTTGACCGTGGCAACCGACGCCAGCTGCGCGTAATGCTCATCGGATCCCTCACCGGCGCGCGCGGCGATCACCCCCACCTGATCCAGCGACAGCCGGCCCTCCCGCAGGCCCTGGACGCAACGCGGAAACTCCTCGATCCGGCGCGCCACGGTGGTGATCGTGTGGGCGTTCGCCGACGAGCAACCCATCTTCCAGGCCACCAACGCCGGCACCGACCGCGCACCCGTCATTCCACAGAGCCCGTCGCGATCGATCTCGGCCACGATCTCCACCATGCGCCCATCAATCGCATTGCGCTGACCCGCCAACTGCGCCAACTCCTCGAACAGCACCTCAAGACGATCCTTAGGGCGCACCTCGACGCTGGCTGCACTCGCGGTCGGGGACATAACGACATCATCGCAGCCACCTACGACAACTCCCGGCCGCCCAAACGTGCCACGGTCGCGCCCAAGGCGCCGGATGTGGGTGCTGCGGCGACCGTTGCGTCCGGCATGAGGCGATTCCCATGTGCGCTATCACCGGCGCTATCGCGAAGCAAACTCGCCTGATGGTCGCGCAGCCGCGCGAGGAGCCGCCGCGGCCTGGTCGAAAGATGGTGGGATTTACGAGGATCGATTTGAAGCTGTGTGACAACCGCAATCGCTGACCAATAGGCGATAGCCGGCGTCCAGCTGTTGTTGTCCAAGCAGCCCCGCGTGCCGTTGATGCCACCGTCCGGTCCGCAGATCGGCCGCAAGCCGGGCCAAGCCGTCCGCCAGGGGCGCCTCGCCCGCATATGCCAGCATGGAGATACCGGCGCGGACAATGGGGTCAAGGTAAGCCTCGGGACGGCGCCAATAGGCGGCGCCGAATCCGTCGGTGCAGTCATGCGGTACCCGGCACAGCCTGAATCTGGGCCCCTCCCAGCAGCTCCACCAATCGCTCGATCGGTACGTGCAGCGCATCATTCATCCGAGCCGCATCGGGCAAATATTCACGCAGCAACCAAAAGTCGGCCAACACCGTCTGATCCCAAGTGAACACCACTATCCGGCGGCGGCTGACCCGGCGTAACTCGCGGATACCGGTGGCGAGATCGCTCCAGTGATGCACGGTCAACAGTGCCATCGCGGCGTCAACGCAGTTGTCTCGCAGCGGTAATGCCTCCGCGACGGCCTGAACACACGGTGCTGACCCCGGTGGACGCTGAGCGATCATCACCATGCTGGGCTCGATTGCGGCGACGGTCTGCGCCGGCTCATAGGAGCCGGGGCCGGCCCCGACATTGACGACGGCGCCCATCGTGGCGAGCGCGGTATGCACTTGCGAAGTGATCCGCGGGTCGGGCCGGCGAGTGCTGCGATAAGTGGCGCCGATCCGGTCGTAGGCAACCATCAATTCAGAATGACTTACGTTGAATCGATTCCGCCAGCACGAGCGTGAATTTCATTAGCATCGGTGGCCGTCGCGGGCATGCTTCTCGTCCCAGCGCTGGAGGAAGGCGGACTGCGCGTCGCCGGGCTCGACGATGATGAAGAAGCTCGCGTCCTAGAGCTACCGGCCACCCGTAGCTCGGCTCCCAACGCAACTACGCCGTTATTTCAGGTCGACGGACTTCCCGGTGGCGGCCGCGTGGCCCGCTCGGTAGCCGAAAACCATTGCCGGACCCAGCGTTCCGCCGGCGCCCCCGTAGGCCCGCCCGGTCACGCCGCCCATCGCATTGCCCGCGGCGAACAGGCCCGGTATCGGCTCGCCGCCGACATGCAGGACGCGGGCGTCGTGATCAGTGCGCGGGCCGCCCTTGGTGCCCATCGCGCCGATGCTCACCGGCACCGCGTAGAACGGGGCGGTATCGATCGGGCCCAGCGTCTTACCGGCCGGTGTGGTCGCGCTGTCATCGCCCCAGTAGCCGTCGTAGGCGCTGGAGCCGCGGCCGAAGTCGGGGTCCGCGCCCGCGGCCACGTGACGGTTCCAGCTCTCGACCGTGCGGACCAGACCGTCGGCGTCGATACCCGTCTTGGCGGCCAACTCGGTGAGGTCCGCCGACTCGCAGAACCAGTCGGGGACGAGTTGTCCCGGTTCGATGCCGAGAAAACCGTAGCGCTGCAGGTGAATCGAGTCGAACACCATCCAGCCGCGATCGTTGACGTAGCCGCCGCGCGGATCGAGGTAGTGGAAGGCGCCGGCCATCGAGTTGTAATCGCATGCCTCGTTGACGAAGCGCCGGCCGGCCGAGTTGACGATGATGCTGCGCGGCCGCGTTCGCTCCAGCCGCACGCTGCGGCTGCGCGGCTTTCCTTCGATGGTGTCGCCCGGGATCTGCACGATCGGCACCCACCAGGCTTCGCCCATGTTGGCCAGGTCGGCCCCGTGCTCCATCGCCATGCGCAAGCCGTCGCCGGTGTTGTTGGGCGGCGAGACCGCACCGTGCATGGGGCCGCGCAGAAAGGCTTGTGTCAGAGCCGTATCCCACTCGAAGCCGCCGGTGCCCAGGATGACCCCGTGCCGGGCGCGGACGCTGATCGGCCGATCCGGCAGGGCCACGCGCACCCCGGTGATCTCTCCGCCTTCGGCGATGAGGCCTTCGGCCCGGGCGTTGGTGTGTGGGGTGACCCCGGCATCCAGCAGGCCCTTGAGCAGGCCCGCGATCAGCGCGGTGCCGGCGACGCACAGATGGCTGGTTCGTTCGTCGATCGCCGCGTGCAGGCGCGCCCGGGTCTCGGCGTCGAAGCCGACGTTGGACCAGTCGGCCGGGAAAGACGTTATCCGCGTTGCCCATTCGCCGAGCTGAGCCAGGTCGAACGGTGCCGCGCTGAGCGACCTGCCGCCGCCCGGCTGCCCTCCCGGTAACTCGGGACGGTAGTCGGGGAATCCGGTCGCGATCTCGAACTGGAGACCGCTGTGGGCCTCGATGAAATCGAGCATCGCCGGCCCGGTGCGCACGAACGTTTCGACCAGCTCGTCGTCCATCGATCCGAGCGACTGGGCGCGCAGGTACCGCAGCGCGTCGGCGGGCGTCAATTCGCCGTCGGGAGAACGGTTATGGGCGGGGATCCACACGATGCCGCCGGACACGGCGGTGGTGCCGCCGACGGTCGGGGCCTTCTCGTAAACCTCGACCGAGGCGCCCGTGACGGCCGCGGTCAGTGCGGCGGTGAGGCCGGCGCCGCCGCTGCCGAGCACGACGACGTCGACTTCGTGGTCCCATGACATGGACTGCTATCCCTTCAGCTCAGTAGCTCCGACAACTGCTTGGCGGCCTTGACGACCGCATCCTTGCCGCGCATCACGACGTCTTCCCGGTGCGAGATGAGGTTGATGCACGTCGGCGGGGACGGCACCGGACGGCGCACCCCCACGGCCAGGCCGTAGGTGTTCGGTTCGATTTCACCGTAGGTCGTCACCCAACCCCGTTCGCGCGCACGGGAAACCAGCTCTCGTTCCCCCGGGCGTGGGGGCATGCAGGCGAGCAGGGCGATTCCGGCGGCGCCGCGGTCCAGCGGGTAGCGGCTGCCTTCGTGGAAGGAAAGCTGGTAGGCGACATGGCTGGGCACGATGACCGCGATCGCCACCTGCTGGTCGCCCTCGGCGATGAGCAGTGACACGGTGGTGCCGAGTTCATCGGCCAGCGCCCGCAGCGTCGGCAGGCTCAGTTGTCGCACGTTGCGGTCGAAGGATGCGCCGAGCACGGCCAGGCCCGCGGCGGGCCGGTAGCGGCCGTCCTCTCCCTTGGTCACGAGCCGGAACTCGGCCAGCGTCGTCAGCAGCCGATAGGCGATCGTGCGGTGCACCCCCACCTGATCGGCGAGCTGTTGCACCGTCAGTCCGCCGGGGGAGTCCGCCACCATCTGCAGCGCGGTCAGACCCCTGGCCAGGGTCTGCGAACCGGTACCGGACCCCGTCACAGCCTTGACAGACCTTGCCGCGAGAGCGAAGCTCTATATATAACGCACATCAGTGTGCGATATTAGCACATAAGATAAGCCAAAAACGAGAACGAGATTTCCCCGATCTGGAGGCCGGACAGCACCGTGGCGGAGTTCGAGAGCATCTGGAGCGATCTCCAGGGCGTCGCGTTTGAGCAGGGCTACCTCGACGCCGGAGGAATACGGACCCGCTACCTGCGTGCCGGTGATCCGGGCAAGCCGGTCCTGGTGCTGCTGCACGGGTCCGGTGGCCACGCCGAGGCCTACGTCCGCAATCTCGGCGCGCACGCGGAGCATTTCTGGACTTGGTCGATCGACATGCTGGGCCACGGATACACCGACAAGCCGGGTCACCCGCTGGAAGTCGCGCACTACGTCGAGCACCTGATGGCGGTGCTGCGCACCATCGGCGTGGACCGCGCCTACATCAGTGGCGAATCGCTCGGGGGCTGGGTGGCCGCCCGCACCGCCGTCGACCATCCCGACGTGGTCGAGCGGCTGGTGCTCAACACCGCCGGCGGTTCGCAGGCCGACCCCGTGGTGATGCAACGGATCATCACGCTGTCCATGGCCGCCGCCGAGAACCCGACCTGGGAGACGGTGCAAGCGCGGATCAAGTGGTTGATGGCCGACAAGTCGAAGGACTACGACGACCTGGTTGCCAGCCGCCAACGGGTTTATCGCCAACCGGGATTCGTCTCCGCGATGAGCGACATCATGGCGTTGCAGGATCCGGAGATTCGCGCGCGCAACATCCTGGGACCCGACGAATACGGGTCGATCATCGCCCCGACACTGGTGCTGTGGACCAGTGACGACCCCACCGCCGACGTGACGGAGGGACGTCGCATGGCGTCGATGATTCCGGGCGCGCGCTTCGAGGTGATGCCCGGTTGCGGCCACTGGCCGCAGTACGAGGACCCCAAGACGTTCAATCAGTTGCATCTTGACTTCCTGCTGGGCCGGTGATGGTCGCACCGGGGCAGCAGGTACCTGACATCGAGACCGACGTCCTCGTGGTGGGCGCGGGACCCGTTGGGTTGACCCTCGCCAACATCCTTGGCCTGCAAGGCATCCGCACGGTCGTCATCGACGAGCGCGACACTCTCATCGACTACCCGCGCGGGGTCGGCCTGGATGACGAGGCGCTGCGGACCTTCCAGTCGATCGGGCTCGCCGAGCGGGTGCTGCCGCACACGGTGCCCAACCAGATTCTCCGGTTCGTCGACGCCAAGCGCCGCGTGCTCGCCGAAATGGCACCGCCGGACGCACGTTTCGGGTGGCCGAAGCGAAATGGCTTCGTGCAACCGCTCGTGGACGCCGAGCTGCTGGCCGGCCTGGACCGTTTCGAACACGTCCAGGTGCGGTGGGGGCGGCCGATGACGGCATGCCAGGAGAGCGGTGACGGGGTGACCGTCGAACTCGGTGGCGCCGACAACGACGGTGACACCTCACGCGTGCGGGCGCGCTATGTGGTCGGGTGCGACGGCGGGCGCAGCATGACCCGCCGGGTGATGGGTGTGTCGTTCGACGGGACGACGTCGTCGACCCGGTGGCTGGTGGTCGACATCGCCAACGACCCGCTCGGGCATCCGAACAGTGAGGTCGGCGCCGACCCCGAACGGCCGTATGCCTCGATCTCGATCGCCCACGGGATTCGCCGCTTCGAGTTCATGATTCACGCCGACGAGACCGATGAGCAGGCCGAAGATCCCGCGTTCCTCACGCAGATGCTGGCCCGGATGGTGCCACACCCCGACCGGGTTGACGTGATCCGGCGCCGGGTATATACCCACCACTCGCGGATCGCCGGCGCGTTCCGCCAGGGCCGGCTGCTATTGGCCGGGGATGCGGCCCACCTGATGCCGGTGTGGCAGGGCCAGGGGTACAACAGCGGGATCCGCGACGCGGCGAACCTGGGCTGGAAGCTCGCCGCGGTGGTGAGTGGCCGGGCCGACGACAAGCTGCTGGACACCTATGACGTGGAGCGCCGCAAGCACGCCCGCGCGATGATCGACCTGTCCACCATGGTGGGCCGGGTGATCTCGCCCACCAGCCGCCGGGTCGCGACCGCTCGGGATCTGCTGGTGCGCTCGGCGTCAATTGTCCCGTCGCTCAAGCGATATGTGCTCGAGATGCGGTTCAAGCCGATGCCACGCTACGAACACGGAGCGGTGGTACACGCCGCGCCGGGCCGCACCGATTCGCCGGTGGGGACCCTGTTCATCCAGCCTCGCGTCGACACCCGGGACCAGCAGAACGTGTTGCTCGACGACGTGCTCGGTTCGTGGTTCGCCGTGCTGTGCTGGAACAACAACCCGCGCAAGATTCTCGGCGATGTGGCTTTCGCGAACTGGAAAGCCTTGGGCGCCCGGTTCTTTGCGCTGCGCCCGGTGACCCAGCTGCACTGGACCGGACACGACGACCCCGACGTCGTGGTCGTCGGCGACCGGAACGGGGGCCTCAAATCCTGGTTCGACACCCACTCCGACTCGGTGCTGTTCCTGCGCCCCGACCGGTGCATCGCGGGCGCCTGCATCGCTCAACGCGCCCCCGACCTGAGTGCCGCACTCCTCGACGCACTCACCCTCACGCCGCGAGGGGGTGAATCGCAAAGTGGCACTGGCTCTGTGCTGTATGTCGCACAGCCCTCTCCTGAATCTTCCGGGGCCGTCGCGGGACCTGCTTGACGACATCGAGGGCGCGATCGCCGCAGCGCGCGGCTTCGTTGACGAGTATGACCCCGAACTTGTGGTCAGTTTCTCCCCGGATCACTACAACGGCTTCTTCTACAAGGTGATGCCGCCCTTCTGTATCGGCACCAGCGCCTGCGGAGTCGGCGACTACGGCACCCATGCCGGCCCGCTGAACGTGCCGGAAGTGCTTGCGACCGAATGCGCGAAGGCGGTGCTCGACGCGGGGGTCGACATCGCGGTGTCGGCGAGCATGGACGTCGACCACGGCGCGGTCCAGCCGCTGGAAAAGCTCTTCGGCGACGCCACCGCCCGTCCCGTGATACCGATCTTCGTCAACGCCATCGGCGTGCCGCTGGGACCGATGCATCGCTGCCGTGCGCTCGGCAGGGCCGTCGGCGACTACCTGGTCACCCTGGACAAGCGAGTTCTGATCCTGGGATCCGGTGGGCTCTCGCACAGCCCGCCGGTGCCGACCCTGGCGACCGCACCCGCGCCGGTGCTGGAGCGGATCGTGCACGGCCGGCCGATGACGCCCGAGCAGCGGCAGGCCCGGCAAGCCGCGGTCATCGATGCGGCCAAGGGTTTCGCCGCCGGCGAGAGCGAGCTGCAGGCGCTCAACCCGGCGTGGGACCACCGATTTCTGGAGATCATCGACGGAGGATGGCTGAGCGAATTGGATGGGTGGTCGAATTCGTTTGTCGCCCATGAGGGCGGCAGCTCCGCGCAGGAGATCCGCACCTGGGTGGCGGCGTTCGGTGCGTTGGAAGCGGCGGGGCCGTACGAGACCACCGGGCGCTACTACAAGCCCGCACCCGAACTGATCGCCGGTTTTGCCATCAGAACGGCGCTTCCGAAATGACGGAGGCGTTGGACGGTTTCGATCAAGTTGTCGACGTGCTTATCGTCGGGTCCGGCGGTGGCGGCATGACGGCCGCGCTGACGGCGCAGGCGGCCGGGCTTGACGCGCTGGTGATCGAAAAGTCGTCGCACTTCGGCGGTTCCACCGCGTTGTCCGGTGGCGGCATCTGGGTGCCCGGGGCACCCGCGCAGCGGCGGGAGGGCTATGTGCCCTCGCCCGAAGCCGTCGTGGACTACCTCAAGCAGATCACCGACGGATTGGTCAGCGAGGCCCGGCTGCGGCAGTACGTCGAGAGCGCGCCGCAAATGCTGCAGTTCCTCGAGCAGCTGTCCGGATGGTTCGAATTCGTCTGGAAGCCGGGCTATGCCGACTACTACCCCGAGCTGCCCGGCGGCTCCGAGCTCGGCAGCACGATCAACGTGCCCGCGATCGACCTGCGGAAGTTGGGGCCCGACGAGCAGAGGCTGCTCGCGCCCCTGGCGCTGGCCCCGAAGGGAATTTGGTTGGGACCCAAGGACCTGCGCACGTTCTATCGGATCAGGCAGTCGTGGGCGGGCAAGGGCGTGCTGCTCAAGCTGATCGGGCGCATGGTCCGGGCGAGGGTGTTCGGCGAGCGGATGGCGGCGATCGGACAGTCGCTGGCGGCCCGGCTCCGGCTGGCGTTGCGGGAAAGCGGCATCCCGCTCTGGCTGGACTCGCCGATGTTGCAGTTGCTCACCGACGCCGACGGGTCGGTCACCGGCGCGGTGGTCGAGCGCGAGGGCCAGCCGCAGCGGATCGGTGCGCGGCTGGGCGTCATCCTGGCGTCCGGTGGGTTCGACCACGATCTCGCCTGGCGCAAAGAACTGCTGCCCGAGGTGGATCAGGACTGGAGCTTCGGCAATCCCGCGGCCATGGGCGACGGCATCCGCGCCGGCCAACAGGTCGGCGCAGCAACGGATCTGCTCGACGAGGCCTGGTGGTTTCCGGCGATCCAGTGGCCGGATGGCCGTATGCAATTCATGCTCAACGAACGGATGATGCCGGCGCAGTTCATCGTCAACGGTGCCGGCAAGCGATTCATCAACGAGGCGGCTCCGTACATGGACTTCGGCCACGCCATGATCGACGGCCAACGATCCGGTGTCACCCACATCCCGTGCTGGCTGATCACCGACCACAGATCGTTCAACCGCTACGTCGTCGGGGGGCACCTGCCGATACCCAAGATTCCGGGAGCCCCGGTGCCCACCGGCCGCAAGATCCCACCGGCCTGGCTGGAATCGGGCGTCGTCAGAGCGGCCGCGACGTGGGACGAAATGGCGGCCAAGATCGGCGTGCCCGCGGACCAGCTCGCCGAAACCGCCCGCCGCTTCAACGAACTCGCGCGCAAGGGCCACGACGACGATTTCAACCGCGGCGACAGCGTGTACGACAACTACTACGGCGACCACACCCTGCCCAACCCGAACCTGTATCCGGTTGGCGATCCGCCGTACTACGCCTTCCGCATCGTTCTCGGGGACCTCGGGACCTCGGGCGGCCTGCTGACCGACGAACAGGCCCGCGTGCTGCGGGACGACGGCAGCGTGATTCCCGGCCTGTACGCGGTGGGTAACACGGCCGCGCCGGTAATGGGCCGCAGCTACGCCGGTGCGGGCGCAACCATCGGCCCCGCCATGACCTTCGGCTATGTCGCGGCGAAACACGTTGCGGCCCAGGCAGCCAACCGAGCCATTAATACTCATAGGAGGTAACGATGAAAATCTCACTGTTCTACGAATTCGCTCTGCCGCGGCCCTGGGCACCCGACGACGAACACGTCATGCTCCAGGACTGTCTCAACGAGGTCGAGGCCGCCGACAAAGCGGGCTTCTCCACGGTGTGGCTGACCGAGCACCACTTCCTCGAGGAGTACTGCCACTCGACGGCACCGGAGATCTTCTTGGCTGCGGCCAGCCAGCGGACCAAGAACATTCGCCTGGGATTCGGCATCATGCACCTGCCGCCGGTGGTCAACCACCCCGCCCGGGTGGCCGAACGCATCGCCACGCTCGACCTGCTCTCCAACGGCCGCGTCGAATTCGGTACCGGCGAGTCGTCGTCGGTCGGTGAACTCGGCGGGTTCAACATCGACCCCGCCGACAAGCGCGCACAGTGGGAAGAGGCACTCGAGGTCTCGATCCGCTGCATGATCGAGGAACCGTTCACCGGCTTCAGCGGCGAACACGTTCAGATGCCCGCGCGCAACGTCGTGCCCAAACCGCTGCAAAAGCCGCACCCGCCGGTCTGGGTCGCCTGCACCCGGCCGGCCAGCGTGCAGATGGCCGCCCAAAAGGCGATCGGCGCATTGAGTTTCGCCTACA
Organism: Mycobacterium sp. MUNTM1; assembly: GCF_054660795.1. NCBI lineage: Bacteria > Bacillati > Actinomycetota > Actinomycetes > Mycobacteriales > Mycobacteriaceae > Mycobacterium > Mycobacterium sp. MUNTM1. The sequence goes on along the minus strand of NZ_BAAGDE010000009.1, from coordinate 94,413 downwards.
CCGGCCCCGGACCCCTCACCGAGCGGGTCAACGGCTACTACAAGGAGTTCGAGGAGAACGGCGTGCCGGTCACTCCCCGGATCAACCCGAACATCCTGGCCATCGGCGGGGACCTGTCCATGATGGTGGCCAAGTCCGACGAGCAGGCGTTGCAGCGGCTCGGGCAGGGCGGGGGGTTCTTCTCGTTCGGAATCATGCACTACTACATGACCGGAGTGCACACGCCGGGGCGCACCGGAGTCTGGAAGCGCTATCTCGAAGAGGTGGAGAAAGATCCGACGCTGGCGTACGGGCCCGGCCGGGGTGCCATCGGCTCGCCGGCCACGGTGCGCGAGTTCCTGCGCGGCTACGAAGAGAGCGGCGTCGACGAGATCATCTTGCTGCTCAACCCGCGCAGCCACGAGGGCACCATGGAATCCATCGAGCTGATGGGCAAAGAAGTGCTGCCCGAATTCATCGAGCGCGACGCAAAGGCCGTGGCGGAAAAGGCGAAGCGGCTGGAGCCCGTCATCGAAAAGGTGGAGGCGCGCCGGCCGAAATCGACCGCGCCGCAATTCGACGAGGATTACTCGTTTGGTGGACTCCCGACCGGTCGCGGCGGTAAGTTCACCGCCAGCGAGATCCCCGAAGCCATGGCGGAGATCAACGAAGGCCGCGTGCAGGCCGCGCAGCGCGCAAAGGAACAGCAGAAGTAGGGCCGGACGGCATCTGAGCCGGGAGATTTCGAGGCGAGCCTTGGGAGAGATCGACGAGCTGTGGCGCTACGACGGCCGTCGTGCGGTGGTGACCGGATGTGCCTCTGGCATCGGCGAACACGTGGTGCGTCAGCTCACCGAGCTTGGTGCCGAAGTCATCGGGTTGGACAAACGGCGACCGGACTTCGCGATGGACGAGTTCCACGAGGTCGACCTCGCCGATCAGGCGTCGATCGAGTCGGCGGTGGGCGCGATGACGGGTCAGGTCGATGCGCTGTTCAACGTTGCGGGCGTGTCGTCCGGGATCGGCGATCCGCCACTCGTCGTGACCATCAACTTCCTGGGGATGCGCCACGCCACCGAGGCACTGATCCCGAAGATGGCCGCGGGGTCGTCCATCGTGAGCGTGTCGTCGCTCGCGGCGGCCGCATACCGCGAGCACCTCGGTGAGGTGGCGCCGCTGCTTTCCACCGCGACAATGCAGGAGGGAATCGACTGGTGCGCCGCGCATCCCGACGCGCTGGGCACCGGCTATCAGTTGTCCAAGGAAGCGGTCATCCTGTACACCATGCGCAGCGCCACGCCGCTGGGCGCGCGTGGAATTCGCATCAACTGCACCGGCCCCGGAGTAACCGAGACGCCGATCCTGGACCAGCTGCGCACGGCGTACGGACAGGGCTTCCTCGACGACATTCCCAAGCCGCTGGGCCGCGTCTCCGGCCCCGCCGAGCAGGCCTCGGTGCTGCTCTTTTTGAATAGCAATGCCGCCAGCTATATTTCGGGCCAGGTGTTGTGGGTCGACGGCGGTAACGTGGGCGCCGCAATCGCGCGTGAACTCGAGGAAGGGCGTGCCCCGTGGCCAGTGTGAGCGACTTTCGCCGGACCGCTCGCGATGTCAGCAACTGGGGCCGCTGGGGTGATGACGACGAACTCGGCACACTGAACTTCATCACCGAGGAGAAGATCGCCCAGGCCGCAAGCCTGGTCCGGCACGGCAAGGTGTTTCCACTCGGCGTGGACTTCGGTTCGTCGGGGCCGCAGGGCGCCTTCGGCTTTCGGCACAATCCGATCCACGTGATGACGGTCGACGGCGGTGACGCCAGCACGCTGGCCCAGTACGGGCCGGATTGGGAACGAAACCCGACGGCGGCGCAGATGGGCCCGTACTTCGTCGACAACCTGTTCCGGTTCAACGACGACATGATCATCATGCCGTTGCAGGCGGCCACCCAATGGGACGCGTTGTCGCATGTCTATTACGACGACCAGCTCTACAACGGAATCCCCGCGGGATCGGTGACCAGCCTCGGCGCCCGCCGGCTGGGCATCGAAAAAGTGGACGGTAAGGGCATCACCTCGCGTGGTGTGCTGCTGGATCTGGTGCGTCATCGCGACGCCGAGGTCTTCCTGGAGCACGGAAACCCCATCACGCCCCAGGAATTGGACGATGTGGTCCGCGCTCAGGGTGTGACGATCGAACGTGGCGACGTCCTGCTCATCAAAACCGGTTGGTGGACACGGTATCTGCAGACGGGCAACAAGACCGAACGATATTCCGGCCTGGACTGGCGATGTGCCCAGTGGCTGCACGACCACGAGATCGCGGCGGTCGCGTCCGACAATCTTCAAGTCGAAGACCCGGTGTCCGGGGTCGACGGCGTGTTCCTGCCCTTCCACCTGCTGACGCTGCGCGACATGGGGCTGATGCTCGGTGAGTACTGGGACCTGACCGCACTGGCGGCCGACTGCGCCGCCGACGGCGTGTACGAGTTTCAACTCGTCGCCCCGCCGCTGAGATTCGTTGGGGCAGTAGGCTCACCGGTGAACCCGATCGCGATCAAATGATGCAGCGCACGACCTTGTCGGTGGACGGCCTGGCCACCAGCTATTTGGAAGCCGGCGACGGCGACCCGGTGGTGTTGCTGCACGGGGGTGAGTTCGGCGCCGGGGCCGAACTCGGCTGGGAGCGCAACATCGCCGCGCTCGCCGCCCGCTATCGGGTCCTGGCGCCGGACCAGCTGGGATTCGGAGAGTCCGCGAAGGTCATCGACTTCGTCGACGGCCGCGGCATGCGGATCCGGCATGTGGCGCGGTTCTGCGAACTGCTCGGGGTCGACTCGGCGCACTTCGTGGGCAATTCGATGGGTGCCATCAACCTGCTCACCGACGCCACGTCCGACGCACCGCTGCTCCCGGTGCGCAGCTTGGCGATCATCTGTGGTGGTGGCGAGATCCAGCAGAACGAGCATTTCGAGGCGCTGCAGAACTACGACGCGACGCTGCCCGCGATGCGCCGCATCGTTGAGGCGCTGTTCTTCGACTCCGGCTATCCCGCCGACGACGACTACGTACGCCGTCGCTACGAGTCGAGCACCGCACCGGGAGCCTGGGAAGCCATCGCCGCGGCCAGGTTCCGCCGCCCCGGCGCCACGCCATCCGCAACCCCCTCGACCACCCGGGCCTACGAACGCATCGGCGTGCCAACACTTGTCGTCGAAGGGGCGGGGGACAAGCTCCTGCCAACCGGTTGGGCCGCCGAGATCGCCAAGCAGATCGACGGGGCCCGATCGGTTGTGATCGATAAGGCCGGACACTGCCCCCAGATCGAGCGGTCCTCGGTGGTCAATGATCTGCTGATGGATTTCCTGGGCGCACGCTGAACCTCAGAAAGCGTAATCCAGGCGGGTCATCATTCCGGCCATCTGATGATAGGTGTTGTGGCAGTGCATCACCCAGGTGCCGGGATTGTCGGCAACCAGGACGGCGGCCAGCTTCTGTTTCGGCAACACCATGACGGTGTCCTTGCGGGCCCCGGGGCTGCCGTCGGCCCTGATCACCTGGAACGTATGGCCGTGCAGGTGAATCGGGTGATACATCATCGTGGTGTTGTCGAACGTGATGGTGGGCCGTTGGCCCTGCCGGACGTGCAGCGGATTCGTCTTGCCGTAGGGCTCCCCGTTGATCGTCCAGTTGTATTGCATCATGTTGCCGCCCAGGATCACGGGGAGATCGAGGCCGGAATCGGGGCGTCCTAAGTTGACCGGCGTTGTGGCCGTGAACATCTCGACGGTGCCCACCCGCTTGGTGAGTTCGGCCGGCTGGAACTGCGGGTCGGGGGCGCTGCCCGAAGCCGTGGAGAACAACGCACGTGCCAGGCCATTCTTGCCTTCGGCGACAGCGACCAGTGGGAAGACGCCGTCCGCGGCGGTAACGGCTACGTCGTAGCGTTCGGCCATCCCGATGAGCAGCGCGTCAACCTGTGCGGGGACCACCGGGTAGCCGTCGGTGTGAGTCACCGTCATCGCGTGGCCGGCCAGTGCGACCCGAAAGGCGGTGTCGGACGCGGTGTTGATGAAGCGGATCCGGATGCGCTGGCCCGGATTGGCATTAAATGTCATGGGGGAGGCGGGAATTCGCCCGTTGATCAGGTAGTACGGGTAGGCGATGTCGCCGGCGTCGCCACCGAGCAGGTCGCTGGTGCCGACCCGTCCCGCCGCGGCCGGCGGTGCCGGACTGGCTGACGTCGTCGGGCTGGTCGACGTCGCCTCGGTGGACGATGTCTCGGTCGTCGTCGTCTCGCTCGTCGTCTCGGAAGTCGTCGTTTCGGGCGGGTTCTGCGGCGGTTTGTTCGGGTTGCTCAGTTCGCCGTAGAGCTGCTGCGGGCTCTTCGAGACGCCGTCGGTCCAATCGTCAAGGACGACGATCCATTCGGCGTCGTAATTGCCCTCGGTCGGGTCGTCGACGATGACCGGCAGATAAAGGCCGGTGTCCTCGTCCAGGCCGTTGTGCGGATGCGCCCAGTAAGTACCCGAATTCGGCACGGAGAACCGGTAGGTGAAGTTGTGGCCGGCCGCGATGTCGGGTGTGGCCGGCTCGGCGCCGTCCATGTCGTTGCGCAGCGCGATGCCGTGCCAATGCACCGATGTCGGATGATCGAGCCGGTTCGACACCGTCACCTCGACCTCGTCACCGATGCGGGCGCGGATCACCGGGCCCGGGATGCTGTTGCCGTAGGCCAGCGTGCGCACGACCGGCCCGCCCAGGTCGACCTCGACCTGCTGGGGTACCAGGTTGGCGGTGACGGTGCGGCCGCTATGCGGCCGGGCGGCCTCGGTTTCGGTGATGGCGGCGGTCAACCGGGCATTGCCCGTCGCCTCCGGTTTCGTTTGGCCGCACGCCGTCAGCGCCAATCCGCCGGCGATACCGGCGGCCATGAAACCGCGTCTGGTGAGCCGAGTTCTGTCGACAGGGACACCGCTTGTGGGCTGCACGGGCAATCGGTGCTCCTCGTCTTTGGCTCGCCCCAACGTTCTCGTGCTTGGATGCTAGGCGGAGCGCAACCGCGAGCGCTAGACCCTCGGATGATCGCGCGCAGGCATACCCTCGAGCGCGGTGATAATACGCAATCACTTCAATGTGATTCCGCGTAAACGTATCTGGGGCATCGCGCGATACTCGATGTCCCCACTTGCGCACTTCCCGACCCTACTGAGTACCGCTCTTTGCCTGCGCGGCCATCCAGTCGCTGAAGGTGGTGGGATAGACGGTCACTTCTTCGTCGTCGGTGGGAACGATGCTGCGGTCGTCGAGAACCGCACCGTAATAGCGTGCCGCGTTATCTGTCACCACCGTGCGCGCATCACCTGTGGCCGCAAACCGCATGCGGATGAAGTCGTCCATCCCATGCTTTTCCGGACCGGCGATGTTGATCACCGAGTTGACCGGATCGTCCGTCGCCGCGCGGGTGACCGCCAGGGCCACATCCGCGGCCGCAATCGGCTGAAACGCCCCGTGCGGGGCGCGGACGGTGTCGCCCTCGACCAACGAATCAGCAATGCCGTCAACGAATTCGAAAAACTGCGTTGCCCGCACGATCGAATACGGCTGTCCCGATTCTACGATCACTTTTTCCTGCGCGACCTTGGCTCGCATGTAGCCGCTTTCGGCCGCCCGGTCGGCTCCCACGATCGACAGGGCGACGTGATGCTGTACGCCCGCGGCCCGTTCCGCATCCAGCAGGTTGCGGGTAGACGTGGTGAAGAAATTCAGGACATCGTCGTCGGCCCACGACGGCGAGTTGGCGACGTCCACGACCGTGTGGACTCCGGCGACGGCGTCGGTGACACCTTCACCGGTCACGGCATTGACGCCCGTGCTCGGCGACGCCGGGACCGCCTCGTGTCCCAGTTCGGTGAGCCTGGCGACGACCTGGGATCCGATCAGCCCGCTGCCACCTATTACCAACACCTTCATGATCACGCCTCCCGTTTCCCAACGAACTGGCCTTCTCAGCATGGCCTTGACCGCGGCGGGCGGGAAGGCCGGGAGGTGCGCGGAGCGCGCCCCTTGCGAGCGTTAAATCAATTGCTTGACTTAACGCGGCGTGCGCCGATTAACTCGTCGTGTGGTTAACGAATTGGAGGGCAAGGTCGCCGTCGTCACCGGCGCGGCATCGGGCATCGGCCGCGGCCTCGCGGAGCGATTTGTGGCCGAGGGCGCACGAGTCGTCATCGCCGACGTCGAGGCCGACCGGGGCGAGGCGCAGGCGCAGTCGCTCGGTGCCAACGCCGTCTTCAGGCAGACCGACGTCTCCGACCCCGAGCAGGTGGCAGCGCTGGTGTCCGGCGCCGTCGAGACGTTCGGCGGCCTGCACGTCATGGTGAACAACGCCGGGATCTCCAGCCCGCTGCGCAAGCTGCTCGACGACGACCTCGCCGATTTTCACCGCGTCATGGGCGTCAACGTGCTGGGCGTGATGGTCGGTACCCGGGATGCCGCGCGGCACATGGCCGAACACGGCGGCGGGTCGATCATTAACATCACCTCGATCGGCGGCATCCAGGCCGGCGGCGGTGTGATGATCTATCGCGCGTCGAAGGCCGCGGTCATCCAATTCACCAAGGCCGCTGCAATTGAGTTGGCGTACCACGAGATTCGGGTCAACGCCATCGCACCCGGCAACATCCCGACGCCGATCTTGGGAAAGTCGGGGACCGGCATGGACCCCGAGCAGCTGAAGCAGTTCGAGGCCCGGATCCGCGAGACGATGCGGGAGGATCGGCCGCTGAAGCGCGAGGGAACGCCCGATGACGTCGCCGAGGCCGCGCTGTATTTCGCCACCGACCGCTCGCGCTATGTCACCGGGACGGTGCTTCCGGTCGACGGTGGGACGGTGGCGGGCAAGCCGATCCGATCCAAGAAGCAGGCCTGACGTCGCCGGAAGGAGCGAGCGTGACGATGCGGTCACGGTCGGCCTCCAGCGTGACGATGCGGTCACGGTCGGCCAGGGCACGGCGGGCGCGGGGCCCGTGGCGGCCATCAATTTAAATCAATCGCTTGACTTAAACTGGGCCAAGAGGTTGACTGATCCAATGACCACCGTCGGCCGGACGGTTCGCACCGAGCGGGCCAGTTCCACCCAAGAGGCGATCCTGGTGGCGGCCGAGCGCCTGTATGCCGAGCACGGCATGTTCGCGGTGTCCAACCGGCAAGTCAGCGAGGCCGCGGGCCAGGGCAACAACGCTGCCGTCGGGTACCACTTCGGCACCAAGGCCGACCTGGTGCGTGCGATCGAGCAGAAGCACCGCGGGCCCGTCGAGCACCTCCGTGAGCGGATGGTGTCCGAATTGCTCGACACGGGCGGTTCGACCGAAATGCGCAACTGGGTGGCCTGTTTGGTGCGCCCGCTCACCGATCATCTGGACGAGCTCGGCAACCCGACCTGGTACGCGCGTTTCGCCGCGCAAGCCATGACCGATCCGGCCTACTACAACATCATCGTCAAGGGCGCGCTCAGCTCCCGGTCGCTGGTCCAGGTGGTCGAGGGCATCAACCGCTGCCTGCCCGAACTTCCAGTCGAAGTGCACTTCGAGCGCAACATTATGGCCCGAAACCTGTTGATGCACACCTGCGCCGACCGTGAACGCGCGCTTGCCGCGGGCGCGGTGACGTCTCATCGTTCGTGGCGGGCCGCGGCATCCGGGCTCATCGACGCGATCGTGGGCCTGTGGCTGGCGCCCGTGACGGCGTACGAGTAAGGACTCGAAGATGAAAGTGACTGTCGATCAAGATATTTGCGCTTCTTCGGGGAACTGCGTGATGAACGCGCCCGACGTTTTCGACCAGCGCGATGACGACGGCGTCGTCGTCCTGCTCAACCCCAACCCAACACCCGAACAGGCCGAAGGGGCGCGGCGGGCGGCGGCGGCCTGCCCCGCGCTTGCCATCCACATCGAGGAATGACATGTCAGACACAATGACAAGCACCGCGACAGCGCAGACCTCCGATATCCCGGACTACCCGATGGCCAGGGAGCCACGCTGCCCGTTCGCGCCGCCACCAGACGTCATGGCGCTCGCCGCGGCCAAGCCGCTGTCCCGGGTGCGGATCTGGGACGGCAGCACTCCGTGGCTCATCACGGGCTACGAGCAAGTGCGCGAACTGTTTTCGGATTCGCGGGTCAGCGTCGATGACCGCCAGCCCGGCTTCCCGCACTGGAACGAAGGCATGCTCTCCACGGTGCACAAGCGCCCGCGGTCGGTTTTCACCGCCGACGGCGAGGAGCACACCCGATTCCGGCGCATGCTGTCGAAACCCTTCACGTTCAAGCGAGTCGAGAACCTGCGCCCGACCATCCAGCGGATCACCGACGACCACATCGACGCGATCCTCGCCGGACCGCGGCCCGCCGACCTGGTCGCCGCGTTGGCGCTGCCGGTGCCGTCGCTGGTGATCAGCCAGCTGCTGGGCGTTCCCTACGAAGACGCCGACATGTTCCAGCACCACGCCAACGTCGGCCTCGCGCGTTACGCCACCGGTGAGGACACCGTCAAAGGCGCGATGAGCCTGCACAAGTACCTCGCCCAGCTGGTCGAAGCCAAGATGGAGAATCCGGCCTCGGATTCCGCGCCAGACGCGGTGTCCGACCTCGCCGAGCGGGTGAAGGCCGGCGAGCTCAGCGTCAAGGAGGCCGCCCAGCTGGGCACCGGCCTGCTGATCGCCGGGCACGAGACCACCTCCAACATGATCGGGCTCGGCGTGCTCGCCCTGCTGGAAAACCCCGACCAGCTGGCCGTCATCCGCGACGCCGAAGATCCGAAGGTCGTCGCCAGCGCGGTGGAAGAACTTTTGCGCTACCTCAGCATCATTCAGAACGGTCAGCGCCGCGTCGCGCTCGAAGACATCCACATCGCCGGCGAGACGATCCGTGCCGGCGAGGGCATCATCATCGACCTTGCCCCGGCCAACTGGGATGCGGACGCCTTCGCTGAACCGGACCGCCTCTACCTGCATCGCTCGGGAGCCGATCGCAATGTCGCCTTCGGCTACGGCCGGCACCAGTGTGTGGGACAGCAGCTGGCGCGCGCCGAGCTGCAGATCGTCTTCCACACGCTGGCCCGGCGCATTCCCACACTGCAACTTGCCATTCCGATCGAGGAGGTTCCGTTCAAGGACGACCGACTCGCCTACGGCGTCTACGAACTGCCGGTGACCTGGTAGCCCAGCTCGCTACTTATCAAAACTGCGGATCCGAATGGAGGGTCAACGATGACGACTCAAGCAAGCACGCTCTACCCGCCCGGAGGTTATGGCGCTCCGAAGGATCGACGGGGCCACGCCGCGGGCAGCGACGTCGGTCTGCCGCAGGGGACCGTGGTCTTCTCGGCCGACAACCACATCTCGTTGGCGGATGACATCTTCTACCAACGCTTTCCCGACGATCTGAAGGACAAGGCGCCGCGGATCTGGTACGAGGACGGCGCCTACCAGGTCGGCCGCAAGGGACAGTCGTTTCTGCCGGGCGACTTCAGCGCCGTGCTGATGCAGTACGACGACCTGCCCGGCGCCGCCAGCACCAACATCGAGGCCCGGATCCAGGAGCTGCACGACGACGGCGTCGAAAAGGAACTGGCGTTCCCCAACGCGGTGCTGGCGCTGTTCCACTACCCGGACAAGCAGCTTCGCGAACTCGCCTTCCGCATCTACAACGAATACATCGCCGAGCTGCAGGAACGCTCGAACGGCCGCTTCTACGGCGCGGGCCTGATCAACTGGTGGGACCCACAGGGCACGCGGAAGACGCTGGAAGAACTGAAGTCCCTGGGCCTCAAGACCTTTCTGCTTCCCCTGAACCCGGGCAAGGATGACGACGGCAACGTCATCGACTACGGCAGCACCGCGATGAAACCCGTCTGGGACGAGATCGAGGCCGCGGGCCTTCCCGTGACCCACCACATCGGCGAGACCCCTCCGAAAACCCCCTGTCAGTTCAACAGCGTGGTGGTCGGCATGATGATCAACATCGACGGCTTCCGCGAGCAGTTCGCCAAATACCTCTTCACCGGGATTCTCGATGATCATCCTGGGTTGCGAATCGGCTGGTTCGAAGGTGGGATCGCCTGGGTACCTTGGGCTTTGCAGGACGCCGACCACCTGATGGGGTCGTACCAACACATGTTCAACCGGACGCTCGAGCACGAACCGCGCTACTACTGGGACACCCACATGAGCGCATCCTTCATGGTCGACCCGCTGGGCCTGCAGCTGATCGACCAGATCGGCGTGGACAAGGTGATGTGGTCCAGCGACTACCCGCACAACGAGAGCACCTATGGCTATTCCGAGAAATCGCTGAAAGCCGTTGTGGACGCGGTGGGGCCGGAGAACGCGGTGAAGATCGTCAGCGACAACGTCACGAACTTCCTGGGACTGTAGTGACGACGTTCGCGCAACTGGACACCAACACCGGCAACGGACTGGTGATCCCGGAAACAGCCGACCTGGCCCGCTTGCGCCGCGAGACGGGGGCCCGGCTGCGTTCGGCGATGGCCGAGCGCGGGGTCACCGCGATGATCCTGCTGGGCAACAACGCGGTGGTCTACGCCACCGGGGCCAGCTGGCCACTCGGCGACGCCGGATTGTCCTACGTCGAACGGCCGGTGGCCGTGGTGCTCGCCGACGACGAGTGGCCGCACCTGTTCCTGCCCTTCCGCGAGGGAGCGGCGCAGGAATCGGACCTGCCCGCCGACCACCTGCACGGTCCGGTGTATCTCGAATTCGACGAGGGCGTGCGGCATTTCGCACGTCAGCTGGCCGGGCTCGTTCCGGCCAACGCGGTAGTCGCCGTCGACGAGTTCACCGGCGCCATGTCGCGTGCCGCGAAGCTCCTGTTCCCGGGCGGTGCGCCCGTTGACGCCGCGGCCATCGTCGGCGCCGCCAAGTCGGTGAAGACGCCGGACGAATTATCGTGCATGCGCACCGCAATCCGGATCACCGACGAGGCGATGGTCGAGGTTCAGAAGAGCCTCGCCCCCGGAATCCGGCAAATCGATTTGTCGGCAAGCTTTTTGCGTCGTGCCTTCGAGCTGGGCGCCACGGCCAGCATGCTCGAGCCGATCTGGCAGGTGATGCCGCCGAGCAAGGCCGAGGGAGTGTGGACCACCCACGGCGATTTGGCGCTGCCGCTGCTGACCACCGAGCGCGAGCTGGCCGAAGGCGACGTGCTCTGGACCGACGTCAGCATCACCTATCAGGGCTACTGCTCCGACTTCGGGCGTACCTGGATCGTCGGGCGGGACCCGTCGCCTCGTCAGCGGGCGCAATTCGACAAGTGGTTCGAGATCATGAGCGCGGTGCTCGGGGTCGCCAAGGCCGGCGCCACCGCGGCGGACCTGGGACGGGCCGCGATCAAGGCGAACGGCGGCGCCAAGCCGTGGCTGCCGCACTTCTACCTGGGCCACGGCATCGGGGTCAACGCCGCCGAAATGCCGATGATCGGAACCGATCTCGGGCAGGAGTTCGACGAGAACTTCGTCTTGCAAGCCGGGATGGTGCTCGTGTTGGAGCCCGTGGTGTGGGAGGACGGCACCGGCGGCTACCGCAGCGAAGAGGTCCTGGTGATTACCGAGGAAGGCTGGATCCGTTTGACCGACTACCCCTATGACCCCTATGGCAACTGAAGTCCTGCCCGACGAGCGCACGCTGCGTTCGGGGCGCCGCCAGCGGGCGCTGGCTCAGATGGCGGCACACGATCTCGACATCCTGGTGCTCGGCCGCCAGGCCAATGTCCGTTACGTCACCGGGGCGCCGCAGCTGTGGGTCGCCGGTACCCGGCCGTTCGGCCCGACCTGCGTGCTGGTGCGTGAGACCGGCGCCGTGCACCTCCTCAGCACCTGGGACGAGGGCGTTCCCGAGGACATCCCTCACGAGAACCTCTACGGCATCTCGTGGGACCCGATGAACACGATGTCCGCCCTGCAGCGCGTCGACGGCGCGGCGACCGCGCAGCGCGTCGGAACCGACGCCCTCTCACCGGTTTTCGCGCAACTCCTGCCCACCGCGTTTCCGAACGCACAGCTGGTCGACGGCGAGCTCGCCATGCGGGCCGCGCGCCGGATCAAAACGGACGAGGAGATCGCCGCGCTGCGCGAGTCCGTCGCGGTGGCCGAGGCGGCCCTGGCGGCCGCGGTCTCCGAGTTGCGGCCGGGCGTAACCGAACAGGCGCTGGCCGGCGTCTTGCTCGAGGCCTCCGCAGCCGGCGGTGTGAGCACACCGTCGAATCAAGATGTCGCATGGGTGACATCGCGCACGCACCCGTGGCGGCGCGCCCACGGCGACGGCCGTATTCAGGACGGCGACCTGGTGGCATTCTCCGCCGGCGTGCTGGCGGGAGGCTACGTCGGCGAAGTGGGTCGGACCTGGCCCGCCGACAACCGACACGCGCCCGACGGCGCCACCGCCCTGCGCGGGCGATGGGAAAGCCTGTGGGACAAGCTGATTGCGTCCTGCCGGCCCGGTGCGGGCGCGAGCGAACTGCTCGAAGCCTACCGGGCCGCGGGCGAGCCCGAGCCGCCGATGCCGGTGGCCCGCGGCCTGGGCATGGGGTTCGACCCACCCGTCGTCTCCAAGCACCTGCCTGCCACCGCGGCCGACGAACGTCTGGAACCCGGGATGGTGCTGGCCGTGACGGGCTACGTGTGGGAAAAAGGAGTCGGCGCGGTATTCGGGCGAGAAGCGGTCCTGATCACCGCGGACGGCCCGGAAGTGCTCACCGCGAGCCCGTTCTGGCAGCCCTAGCCATGCCCGAGCCCTCGGAGCCGGCGGCCGAAGAAATCATTCGGTACCACAAGGACGCCGCGACGCGGATCGCCACGATCACGTTCGACCGGCCGGACCATCTCAACGCGCCTACGGTCGCCGCACGCCTGCGCTACGCGGATTTGTTGCACCGGGCCGGCATTGACGACGACGTCAAGGTTCTGGTGGTCCGCGGAGCGGGCGACGACCTTGGTTCGGGTGCGGACCTGACCGAGGTCATGCGGATGCGGGACGCGAAGGACCAGAGCCCGCGCCTGGCCGAATACCGGATCGGCGTCGACGAAGTCCGATACCCGCCGCAGGGTTCCTTCCGCAACGGCGCCACCCTGGGCCAGTGGTACGCGAACCCCAATTCGGGCATCCGCGGCCTGCAGGACTTCAAGAAGATCTCCATCCTGGAAGCCAAGGGCTATTGCTACGGCTGGCACTTCTACCAGGCCGCCGATGCCGATCTGGTCATCTCCAGCGACGACGCGCTGTTCGGACATCCGTCGTTCCGGTACTACGGTTGGGGTCCCCGGATGTGGTGGTGGGCGCAGACCATGGGCATTCGCAAATTCCAGGAAATGGTATTCACCGGAAGGGCTTTCACCGCCGCCGAGATGTATGACTGCAATTTCCTCAACAGTGTGGTGCCGCGCGACGAGCTCGAGGCGGAGGTGGAGAGGTATGCGTTGGCCTGCGCGAGTAACCGCCCCACCGACACGGTGTTCATGCAGAAGGTCTTCTTCGAGATCATGAAGCAGTTCCAGGGCGAATACCTGGGCAGCATGCTCAGCGGCGTCTTCGAGTCGATGGGCTCCCACGTGCGCCCGGATGGCGGCGATGAGCTGATGCTGGACGACGCGATGAGGCGGGGCCTGGGCGACGCGGTCAAGGACAACGACGACAAGTTCCCCGCCGAATGGCGGCTGAGCAAGAAGGCGCGCAAGAAGGCCCGTGCCGACAAAGACGCCAAAACAAAGAAAAAGAAATCATGACGCCACACCGCGTCGAACCGCCACTGGACGGCTATACGGTGATCGACTTGTCCACCGGTATAGCCGGCGCCTACTGCACCAAGCTGCTCGCCGACGGCGGTGCCGACGTGGTGAAAATCGAGTCACCCGAGGGCGATCCGCTGCGCCGGTGGTCCGCATCGGGCGCCACCATCCCGGCCGGCGGCGACGGCGCCCTATTCAGCTTCCTGGCCGGGGCGAAACATAGCGTCGTGGCCGATGCCGCCGACGAGGCCGATGCCGAACTGGTGAACCGGCTGCTCGCCTCCGCGGACGCGGTGGTGTGGTCGGCCGGCTCGAAAGTGGCCGAGCATCCGGACTTTGCGCCGGACGCCATTCACCGTCGCCACCCCCATCTCACCGTCACATCGATCACGCCGTTCGGGCTGGAAGGTCCCTGGCGCGACCGCGCCGCGACCGAGTTCACCCTGCAGGCGTGGTCGGGAGGGGTCGTCGGGCTCGGCCGCGGCGAGCAGGAGCGTCCGCCCGTCTTCGTCGGCGGTCAGGTCGGCGAGTACCTGGCCGGCGTCTACGCCAGCGCGGCCACCCTGGCGTCGCGGTGGCGCCGAATCGACGGCGGGGCAGGCGAATTGCTGGACCTGTCGATGCTCGAGACACAGATCCTGTGCCTCACCTATTACCCGGTGTCCTACTTCGAACTGCTCGGACGGCCGTGGCGCGACATGCGACGGCCGACGATTCCGGGGGTGGCCCAGGCCAAGGACGGGCTGGTGGATCTCGGCTGCGGGACCGCGCAGCAGTGGTTCGACCTGTGTGCGATGGTCGGCCACCCGGAGTGGATCGATGAGGAATCGCTGCTGTCGATCACCGAGCAGGCCAACATTCACGCCGAGGAGCTCTTCGCCTGGCTGGCGGAGACCCCGGTCGACGAAATCCGGGAACTGGCCTCGGCCTTCCGCATTCCCAACGCGCCGGTAGCCAACGGCGCCAACGTCACGTCCCTCGATCAGTTCGTGGCGCGCGATTCGTTCGTGCGCAATCCGCGCGACGGCTTTCAGCAGCCGAGCCACCCGTATCGTATGCGGCCCGCGCAACTGCGCCCGGCGCAGCCGGCGCCGCGGCTGGGTGAGCACACCGAGCGCTACCGCGGCGCACCCCTTACGGCGCGGCCTGCGCCGACCGGAGTGGCGAAAGCGCTGCCGCTCAACGGTATTCGGGTACTGGACATGACGATGTTCTGGGCGGGGCCGAGCTGCACCCATTCGCTGGCCCTGCTCGGGGCCGAGGTCATCCACGTCGAATCCACCCGCCGCCCGGACGGCGCACGCATGATCGCCGGCATACCGATCACCGAGGACCAATGGTGGGAGAAGTGCCCGATCTTCGAGGCCCTCAACACGAACAAGAAGGGCCTGACCCTGGACCTGCAGAGTCCGCGCGGCCGGGAGTTGCTGCGGGAGCTCGTCGCGACGTGCGACGTCGTGGTGGAGAATTTCACGCCGCGGGTGCTGGATCAGATCGGGCTGGATTTCGCCACGGTGCAGTCGATTCGGCCGGACATCGTGATGGTGCGGATGCCCGGCTTCGGCCTCGAAGGCCCGTGGCGGGACAACCCCGCTTTCGCGTACGTCATCGAATCCGCGTCCGGCCTGAGTTGGCTCACCGGCTACCCGGATCGAACGCCGTATGACCCGTATTCGATCGGTGACGCATGCGCGGGTGTCCACGCACTCAACGCGATACTGATCGCGCTCGAGCACCGGCGCCGCACGGGTGAGGGCGTGTTCATCGAGGCGGCGATGGTCGACGCCGCCCTGAGCATCGCCGCCGAGCAGGTCATCGAGTACACCGCGTACGGTGCGCTGCTGCAGCGGGCCGGCAACAGGGGGCCGACCGCCGCGCCGCAAAATCTCTACCTCAGCGCCGACGCCGACGAATTCGGCCGGCTCGACAGCTGGGTCGCCATCGCGGTGGCCACCGACGATCAGTGGGACGGTCTGTGCCGTGCACTCGGATCACCCTCCTGGGCAACCGATCCCAAGCTCTCTACCGCATCCGGCCGGCGCGCACACCACGATGCGATCGACGAGCAACTCGCGGCCTGGTGCGAGCACCGCAGCCGCGACGAAATCGTCGCAACCCTGTGGGGCGCCGGTGTGCCGGTCGCCAAAGTCATGCAGCCACATCGTCAAACCGAACTGGAACAGTTGGCGTTCCGGGATTTCTTCGAAGTGGTCGACCATCCGGTCAACGGCCCGGCTAGGCTCAGCAGCGTGCCGATGAGGTTTTCAGCCGGGCCCCACAAGTTCCACACTGAGCATGCGCCGCTGCTGGGGCAGCACAACCACGAACTACTGTCCGGCCTGGGCCTGTCCGATTCGGAGATCGCCGGCCTGGAAACCGACGGCGTGATCGGCAGGGCTCCGGCCATGCGCACGAGTAGCTGATCGGCCATGGCGATCGATCCCTCGAACATTCTGCTCACCAGCCGGGTGGCGGTGGTTACCGGTGGGGGAGCCGGCATCGGGCGCGGCATCGCCGCCGGGATGGCGGCATTCGGTGCCCGGGTGGCGATTTGGGAGCGCGATCCGCACACCTGTGCGCAGGCAGCCGAATCCATTGGCGCCCTGGGCATCGTCACCGATGTCCGAGACAGCGAGCAGGTCGACGCCGCGCTGCAGCGGACCATCGCCGAACTCGGCGCCCCCACGATCCTGGTCAACAACGCCGGCGGCGTGTTCTCCTCGCCGTTGCTGGAGACCAGCGAAAACGGTTGGGACGCCTTGTATCGCGCCAACCTGCGCCACGTGCTGCTGTGCAGCCAGCGGATCGCCCGGCAGATGGTGTCCGCGAACATGCCCGGCAGCATCATCTCGCTCACCTCGATCGAGGGCGTACGAGCAGCACCGGGCTACGCGGCCTACGCCGCGGCCAAGGCCGGTGTCATCAACTACACGAAGACCGCGGCGCTGGAACTGGCCCCGCACAACATCCGGGTCAACGCGATAGCGCCGGATATCACGCTCACCGAAGGTTTGGCGAACCTCGGCGGCGACGCCGCGACGGCCGCCATGGGCGACATAGTGCCGCTGGGACGTCCCGGCCATGTCGACGAAATCGCCAGTGCCGCGGTGTTTCTGGCCTCTAATATGTCGGCCTACCTGACCGGCCAGACGCTACACGTCGACGGCGGCACCCAGGCCTCCAGCGGCTGGTATCACGACCCGCAGACCGGCGACTACCGGTTGGGGCCGGCGAGCTAGTGCGTCCAGCCCTCGGCGGCCTGTTCGTCGAAGGTGCGGTCGATGCGCTCGAACCTGCGCTTGACCGACGCCCGGGCCGCCTCGTGCGGCAGGATGTACAAGCGGTTGGCCAAAATCGCGTCGGCCGTCAGCCGAGCCACGCCATCGACCGACACCGTGTCGTCCTGCGTCGGCGGGAGCTGTCCGAAGCCGCTCGTCAGGTCGGGCGCTGTGGCGAGCCCGTCATCCGCGCCGCGAATGCGTTCCGAGTTGGCGACCAACCCCGTCTCGATGACCATCGGGCAGAGCACCGAGACGCCGATGCCATGGTCCCTGACCTCGCGGGCCAGCGTCTCGGCCAGCCCGACGACGCCGTACTTGGCAACGCCGTATGCGCCGAGGCCGGCGTTTGGCACCAGCCCCGCAAAGGAAGCGGTGAACGCGATGTGGCCGCCGTTGCCCTGCTCGATCAACTTCGGCACGAAGGCCTCGACGGCGTGGATCGAACCCCACAAATCGATATCGATGACCCAGCGCCAATCCTCGTGCGTCATCGCCGCGAGCGGCCCGGCGACGACGATGCCCGCATTGCTGAAGACGACATCGACCTGACCCAGCAGCCGGAAGGACTCGTCCGCGAGGTGAACCATGTGATCGAGATGCCGCACGTCGCACGTCACCCCGTGCGCGTCGAAGCCCTCGGCCGTCAGCTGCGCCACGGCTCGCTGCAGCGCGGCCTCATCGACGTCCGCCAGGACCACGCGGGCCCCGCGGCGGGCGAATTCGGTGGCGGTGGCCAGACCGATGCCGCTCCCACCTCCGGTGATGACTGCCCCGCGTCCCTCGAAACCGTCCATGGATTCCGAGCGTATTACTCGCGCGGGAAACGCTGTGAGAGACATCATGTAGATAGGGCACTAACTATTAGGGCACCATACAAATATGGCCGCTCCGACTGCGCGCGACATCGACCCCCTGGCTCTTGAACGCCAGGTGTGCTTCGCGCTGGCGACGACCAACCGGGCGGTCCTGGCGGTGTACCGCCCGCTGCTGGAGCCGCTCGGCCTGACCCATCCGCAATACCTGGTAATGCTGGCGCTGTGGGATCACCGCAAAAACCCCGCGGCGGATCAGTTTCCGTTGTCGGTCAAGCAGATCGCCGCCGCGTTGCAGCTGGATTCCGCCACGCTGTCGCCCATGCTCAAGCGCCTGGAGGGGCAGGGGCTGATCACCCGTGCCAAGAACGCGGCCGACGAGCGCACCACCGACGTGATGCTGACTCAGCGCGGGATCGCCTTGCGGGAGCGAGCGGTTGAGATTCCGCCCGCGGTGGTGGCGCGTTTGGGTGTCGAGCTGGCCGAACTCGAGAACCTGCATCGGGTCCTCACTCGTATCAACGCCGCCGCCGTGGCGGCCGGCGCATTGCAATCCTGACACCCCGAGGAGCCATCGTGACCGACGCGAAACCCAATCTCTGGCAGCGGATCGGCTTTTCCTACGGCCGGCGACTGCCCGACTCGATGCGCACCTGGGTGGCCCGAGATCTGGCGGGGGAGGGAGCGATTCGGCGGCACATGATCAGATGGGCGATACCGCCCCTGCTGGTGCTCGCTCCGTTCTGGCTGCTGCCCGCGTCGCTCTACGTGCACACGGAGATGACCGCGCCGCTCTACATCTGGGCCCTGCTGATAACTCTTGCCCTGAACAAGGTTTGGCGCCGGTACCGGCTCGCGGTCCATGGGCTGGATCCGAACCTGGTCGACGTGATCGCCCGCCGGAAGCAGGCCCGGATGCACGAGGACTACATCGCCCGCTACGGGCCGCGACCCGAATCGGGCGAATGGCAGTCCAACAGCAGCCCCTTCTAGCGGCTACTTCAGGCAGCTGCCCGCGTCGATGGGCAGCGTCACGCCGGTGATGTAGCGGGCTTCGTCCGAGGCGAAGAACAGCACCGCGTTGCTGATGTCGATCGGCTCGACCCAGGGGATCGGCAGCGTGTGGAACAGCTGGCAGATCGGCGCCATGTCGTCCGGGCCCGGGTTTTCCAGATCCGGACGGAACATCTTGAAAGTGCCCTCGTTGTGCAGCATGGGCGTCTTGACGTGGGTCGGGTGCACGGAGTTGACGCGAATCATGTGCTGTCCCAGTTCAACTCCGAAGGCACGCATCAGCCCGACGACGCCGTGCTTGGCCGCGACGTAGTGGCCGGTGTGGGGGTAGGCCTTGAGCCCGCCCACCGAGCTGGTCAGGATGATCGAACCGCCGTTGCCGCCCGCGATCAGGTGTGGCACACCGGCTTTCACCGTCTTCCACACACCCGCGAGGTTGATGTCGATCATCTCGGTCCAGTCTTCTTCGCTGGTCTTGTCCAAAGTCTCGCCGCCGTTGCCGATTCCGGCGTTGGCCACGATGATGTCCAGCCGGCCGAGCTGCTCGACGCCGGTGTCCACCGCCGCCTTGAGCGCATCGAAGTCGCGCACATCGACCTCGGCCGTGAAGATCCTGCGGTTGTGCCCCTTGACCAGGTCGGCGGTCTCGGCGAGGTCTTCGGGCGTCGACGCCGGGATCGCGGTGTCCACCACGCCCTCGCGGATGGGCTTGCAGATGTCGACAGCGATGATGTCGGCACCCTCCTGGGCCAACCGCACCGCGTGGCTGCGGCCCTGACCGCGCGCCGCTCCGGTGACGAAAGCGACTTTGCCCTCAACACGTCCGGTCATGGCTACCTCAACTCCTGACTTGATCCGATCGGCATGCCTCAGCGGGGAGCAAACGTGTTCCACGGGCCCGCGGGTCTTGCCGCCCTTGAACTCTGTCATTCGGCCGTCGCGGGTGTCAATGACGAATCCGTTTCGGCTATCTCCGGTTCTAGATATTAGAGAATCTCATTCTCACCGGCAAACGGCGTGCGCTATTTGCTCATCGCGAGATGAGGGGAGTGGGGAGTGCTCGGATGTACTACGCGACGAATCCGCGTGAGCAGAAGTCCCATACTTCTTCGGCGGTGATGGGGTGCATCGTGGCGTCGTCGGGCCCGCCGCTGGATTGCGCGATGAACATGACGGTCTGCATGGTCATGGCGGCCACCCGCTTGGGATTGATGGTGGTGCGCAACTTGCCGGCGTCGTGAGCCGCGTCCATCAGCTCCGTTAGCAACGCGAGCAGGGGCGCGTGAGCGACCTTGACCTCGGCGGGATGGGTCACCAGCAACCGTGGAGCAAAGTCGGTGAACAGGGGGCGCTTGGCCGTGGGGTCCGGGCGGGACGCCTCGTAGAGGAGCTGGACCGCGACCTGCAGCCGCTCCAGGGGATCGGCTTGGCTCTCGGTGGCGGCGCGGATCTGGTCGGCCGATCGGCTCAGGGCGTCCTCGAAGAGCGCCAGCAGCAACTCGTGCTTGCCGTCGAATTGCAGGTAGAAGCTGCGCAGCGACTGCCGGGAGCGGTCGACCACCTCCTGCACGGTAAAGTCTGTGCTGCCCTTTTCGATGATGATGGCCTGGGCCGCGTCGAGGAAGCGCTGAACACGTTGCGCCGCGCGCAGTTTCGCAGTCTTGATGGACCGCTCGACGGCACGCTGCTTCCAGGCCGGCTCTTCACTGGGATTGGTCACGGCCGGCTCGGGTGATTGCCGCGAGGGGAGAACATGATTGGACTCTACCGGAGAACGCCGTGACATCGCTGCGCTCGACCCCCTCACGGATCACGTGTCGGAGATTGTAACTTTCTTACCACGAGAATACTATTCTCTTAGACGTGTGTATGGAAGCGTAATCGTAAGAGTGAACCCCGTCGTCGGCGGAAACCCGAATCTACCGACGGCGCGGCGCTCGAAATCATCCCGGGAAGTGCCGTGCAGCTGACGTTTGACGCCGAGGTGGAGGCGTTCCGAGCCGAATTCGTGGCTTTCCTCGACGCACATCTGCCTGCCGAGGCCGAGGCGCTGGTGCGGCCGCAGTCCAGTTCGGACATTCCGGAGTGGGCCCGCCGCTGGCAACGCCTGCTGTTCGACAGCGGATGGCTACAGCCCGGCAACCCGCCGGAGTTCGGCGGGCGCAACGCCACGCTGTTGCAGCAGTACGTGTACCAGGAGGAGCTGTCCCGCCGACGCATCTATCAGAGTTTCAATCCGCAGGGCGTGGGCATCATCGCCGCCTCATTGCTGTCGTTCGGCACACCCGAGCAAAAGCAGCGTTGGGCGATGCCGATCCTGCGCGCGGAGATCACCGCATCGCTGGGGATGAGCGAACCGGGCGCGGGCTCGGATCTCGCGTCGCTGAAGACGCGCGCGGTGCGCTCGTCTGATTCAGAAGGCGACCACTTCGTCGTCAACGGCCAAAAGGTGTGGACGTCGGGCGCCCATCACGCCGATGTGTTGCTGACATTCGTGCGCACCGACCCGGACGCGCCAAAACACAAGGGTATCAGCGCTTTACTGATCCCGACCGACACCCCCGGCGTGGTCCGTCGCCCCTTCGCGTCGGTGGGCGACATCGAAGACGTCGACTTCAACGAGGTCTTCTTCACCGACGCGCGGGTGCCGGCCGAGAACTTGGTGGGGGAACTCAACGCCGGCTGGCGCGTCGCGACCGGTTCGCTCGGCCGCGAACGCGCAATGCTGTGGCTGGATTACGCGGACATGTTGCACGCGTTGACCGTCGAGTCCAGGCCCGCTGGGTCCGTGCAGCGGGATCACTACGCGACGCTGGTGATGGATTTCTACGCGATGCGGCTGCTGGGGTCGGCGACGCTGGCCAAGGCCGCGCGCGGCGAGGAGGACGTGCCCGCCCAGTCGGTGCTCAAGCTGCTCGGCTCGGAGGCGATGCAACGCGCCAGCGAGGACGCGCTGGCCGCCAAGGACGGCGACGGATTGGCACTGCGTGCGGTCACCGCTCCGTTCGCGCCGCTCAATCTGGACAGTCACTATGGCAGCTGGTTCGACCGGTACACCCGGACCTTCGCCGCGACGATCGCCGGCGGTACGTCGGAAATCCAGCGCAATATCATCGCCGAACGCGTGCTCGGCCTGCCGCGCAATTGAGCTGTGCGTCAGTGATTCCGGGCGTCCAGCTGGGCATAGTAGCCGATGGCGACGAGACCCGCGACTATCGCGATCGCCCCTAACACCATGCCGGCGAGGGCGGTTCGTGGGTTGTTCGCCTCCCCGCGGGCGACCCTTCGGCGGGCGATATCGCCCGTCACCACCGCAGCGATGCCGAAGGGCACTCCGAGCAGCAACCAGCAGGTGAGGAGCCCGACCAGGCCGAGCAGCAGCGAGGCGACGCCGAACTGGTTCTGCGGTGCGTCGGGGTGACTCATTACGTCCCAACCTCCTCGGGCTGACGGCCGGCGCCGGTTGGTCGCCGCGCCCAGTCTGCTCCGAGCCGCGCCCGCGGGACAAGAAACCGGGTGCACCGGCGGCCCGACGGCCTCTGGGGGCGCCCGTTACAGCTGCGCGAGCCGTGGCGCAGATCCGGCCTCCACCACCGCTTTTCCGGCGGCACGCGTCAGTTCGCGAGAGCTGCCCAGCAGCCCGTCGAGAATCAGCGACCGCTTGACGTGGTGGTGCAGCGGATGCTCGGCGGTAAAGCCGATGCCGCCCAGCACCTGCTGGCAGTGGCGTGCGGAGGTCAGCGCGGCCTGGCCGGCCGCGGCCTTGGCCAGCAGGGAAGCGAGTCCCTGCGGGTCGTCACACTCCGTGGCGGCCTGCAGTGTGGCCTCGGCACCTTCGATCGCGACGAGCGTCTCGGCCAGCCGGTGCCGGATCGCCTGGAACGAGCTGATGTGCCGGCCGAACTGAACGCGGTCCAGGGCGTGCTGGCGGGCGAGTGACAGCATGGCGCGGCTGGTGCCGACCAGCCACCACCCCATGGCCCGCCAACCCGCCCGCAGTGCGGCTGACGGCAGCGGATCGTCTTGTGGCACATGATGTATCGGCAGCAGCTCGTCGATCGCCGAGCCCGGATGGTCGCGGCGCTCCCAGAGCACCCAGGAGCCGCCGGCGAACGGCAGCGGCAGCGTGCCCCCGGGCGCGTCGCCCGCCGCGCGCAGCATCACATCGTTGAGGACGGGGGCGTGCGCGCCGGTCTCACCGAGCAGCTTGAACACCAGAGGGATTGCGACGTCGGGCATTTCGTCGAGCATGTCGCGCCAGCCAAGGTCGGTCAGGGCCGCGTCAAGCTTGGCTCCGGAGGCGGCGCTCATCGTCGTGCGCAACGAGTCCGCCAGCAGGCGCAGCGATTCGGGGTCTGACTCAGTGTCTGCCGAGGGCGCCACGGTTCACTCCTTCCCGAGGTCGAGCAGCCGGCGGGCGATGATGTTGCGTTGGATCTCGGCCGTGCCGCCGTAGATCGTTGCCGCGCGCGAGTACAAATATTCCGAACGCCACGGCGTGTCTTCGAGCTCCAGCGTCCCGGGCAGCACGTCGCGGACGGTGTCGTAGAGCCGTTGCTCGGCGGAGGCCAGCAGCACCTTGTCGATGGAGGTGTCGGGTCCCAGGCGGGCCCCGTCGCGCATGCGGTGCTGAGTGGCACGCGACCGGCAGCGCAACGTGTGCAGCGCGAGATAGGCTCCGCCGAGCGCGGATTCGTCGGGCTCGGCGGTTTTGGACTCTGCTGCGATCAGGTCGTCGAAACGCGAATAGAGGTAGGCGATGCGCTGCCAGAAACAGGCGGAACGCTCGAAGGGCAGCAGGTCCATGGCCAGTCGCCAGCCATCCCCGGGCTTGCCAAGCATGCGGCTGGCCGGGATCACCACGTCGTCGTAGTACACCTCGCAGAATTCGTCGACGCCGTGCATCGTCCGCAGCGGGCGGACGGTGATGCCCGGCGTATCGAGGTCGACGAAGAACGCGGTGATGCCGTCGTGCCCGGGTGCGGTGCGAGTGAGCAGGACGCACCGGGTGGAGAACTGCGCGAAGCTGGTCCAGACCTTTTGGCCGTTGACGATCCAGTTATCGCCGTCTTGGACCGCGCGGGTGGTCAGCGATGCCAGATCGCTACCCGACCCCGGCTCGGAAAAGCCTTGGCACCATTGCTCTTCGCCGCTGAGCAGGCGCGGCACCATCTCCTTGGCGAGCTCCGCCGGCGCGTAGTCGATCATCGTGGGCGCGAGCACCTCGAGCATCGAGTAGGGGCCGGGTTCGGCCAGCCGGCGGCCCACCACCTCTTCGCCGACGATCGCGCGCAGCACCGCGGGGCCGCCCAGCCCACCGACCTCGACCGGCCAGCCGAACCGCATCCAATCGGCGTCGTAGAGCGCACGGCTGACCCGGGCGAACTGCCGCATGTGCCCCTGCAGCGTGTGGTCGGGCTCGGGGGTCAGGTCGTTGTCGTCTAGCCACGCGCGCAGGTCGGCCCGGAACTGCTCGACATTCACTTCGATGGGTCGGCTCCTTAAGTCGTTGCCTGGGCCGCGGAGTCACCGGCGGGACGCCCGATGGCGTGCGGGCGTCCGGAGTCGTGCACACCGCTGCGGCGGATGAAGGTCATGGCGCGGGTCTTCAACCGCCAACCGTCGGCGGTTCGCAGATAGGTGTCGCGGTAGTAGCCGATCCGCATGTCGTGGGTGGCGTGATCGATGAAGCACAGCGGCTGGGTGCCGCTGGCCGCATCCCCGTCCAGGTCGACCACCGCGGTTCCGGTGAGAAACAAGCCCTTTGGGGCTGCCGCCACCAATTCCGGGAATCGGCTGAGGCTGTAGGTCTCACCGAAAGCGCTGTAGGTGCCGTCGGGAGTGAACACGGCGACGAGGCCCTCGATATCCCCCTGGGTGATGGTGACCGCGTAGCGGCCGAGCAGCTGCTGGATCTCGACCAGGTCGTCAGTTCTGCTGGGCTGATTTGTCGACATAAACCTTGCCGCCTTTCATCACGAAGCCGACGTTGCGGGTAACGGTGATGTCTTCCAACGGGTTTCCGGGTACCGCGATGATATCGGCGAGCTGGCCCGTCGCGAGGCGCCCCCGGTCGGTGACATCGATCAGGTCGGCCGCGGTCGTGGTGGCGGCCCGCAGCACCGCCAACGGCGGCATGCCCCATTCCACCAGCGTGACGAGCTCGTCGGCGTTTTTGCCGTGTGGAATGGCGGGGGCATCGGTGCCGACCGCGATCTTCACCCCGGCCTCGTAGGCGGCCTTGATCGACGTTTCGGCCTTGGGGAACATCTCGGCCGCCTTGTCCTGCAACGCCTTCGGGGCGCGAGACACGTCCATCGCCTGGGCAAGTCGACGGGTGGTCACCAGGAACCTGTCGTTGTCGACCAGCATTTGGATGGCCTCGTCATCCATCAGGAAGCCGTGCTCGATGCAGTCGATACCGCACGCGACCGCGTGCTTGACCGCTTCCGCTCCGTGGGTGTGCGCGGCGACGCGCAGCCCGCGCCGGTGCGCCTCGTCAACGATCGCGCGCAGTTCCTCGTCCGAATAGTGTTGTGCGCCAGCCTCACCGGTCAGTGACATCACGCCGCCGGAAACGCACACCTTGATCAATTGGGCGCCGTGCTTGATCTGATAGCGCACGGCTTTGCGGATCTCGTCGACCCCGTTGGCGATGCCTTCTTCGATCGTGAGCTCGAGTGCGCCCGGCATGAACGCGGCGAACATCGTCGGGTCCAGATGCCCGCCGGTGGGTGTGATCGCGTGGCCGGCCGGGACGATTCGCGGCCCTTCGACCCACCCCGCGTCAATGGCCTTGCCCAGCGCCACATCGAGCAGGTAGCCGCCGGTCTTGACGAACAGGCCCAGGTTGCGCACGGTGGTGAAACCGGCGCGCAGGGTGCGTCGGGCGTTGCCGATCGCGCGCAGCACCCGCGTCGGCGGGTCGTCCTGCACCTGGGACAGCCCGGGCGTCTCGCCGCGCCCGCCCATCAGGAGGTTTACCTCCATGTCCATCAGACCCGGCAGCAGAATCTGGTCGCCCAGATCGATGACAGTGTCATCTGGGCCCGTCGGGCCCGAACCCCCGACGCCGACTATCCGATCGTCGTCAATCTTCAGGATGCCGGGCCGAACGATCTCGCCGCTGTCAACGTCGAGCAGCCCTGCGGCCTTGAGCGTCAGCACGTGTCAGATCACCGGCTCCCGGATCACTTCGACCCATGCCGCGCCGCTGTCGGGTACCCGCGGCTGCTTCCACGCCTCGATCGGGAACGACACCATGACCAACGACTGCATCATGTGCATCAGGCTCTTCGCGTCGTCCGGCAGGTCGTCCAGCGGGAACTTGTCGCAGTATGCGATAACGTCGTTCAGCTTCGGGAACGCGACGTCGTAGAACGCCTGCATCTCGGCCATCGTCGAGGCCAGCCGCTTGGCGTAGCGCTCGGGCTCGGTGGCCAGATCCCACTCCAAATAGGGCTCCAGGTCGGCGAATTCAGACGGTAGCGCCATTGCGCTGGTACTCCTTCACGTAGTTACTGGTCGTCTTGTGCAGGTGGCGGATCAGAACTTCCTGGTCGCACAGCAGGAATTCCTTGACCGCCCGGGTGCCGATCATGGTCTGGGTCGCTTCCAGGGTGTTGGCGTCCTGCAGCGCGTACTCCTTGAACGTCACGGCGGCCAGCTCCTGGGCCAGGCGCTCCCGCGCATTGCGGGGCGGCACGAAGTACAGCGTGGACTCGAAGATGTGCTTGTCGACCGCTGTAGGCCAGTAGTGGTAGGTGAGGAACCAGCCGGGCTCCCAGATCAGCAGCATGAAGTTCGGGTAGAAGAGCCACGAGTCGATACCCCACTGCGGCACCCGCTTCACGTTGACACCCGGTGGCAGCTCGAGGTTTTCGATGATCTCCGGCTTGTCCCACGGACCGAACAGACCGCTGCGCAGCACCTGGTCCATCGGCTTCACCATGCTCATGTCCACTGGCGGAGCCTGCCCACCCCACGTCGATTGCAGGTTGTGCGGGCCGGCCAGTTCGTAATGCAGCGCCTCGTAGCCGAACTTCTGGATCTTGGCGGCTTCTTCCTTGGTGTACTGCCCCTGGTGCAGGATCGGCGCGTGGTAGAACTCGACGAACGCGTCGATGAACAGCTTCCAGTTGCTGCCGACCTCGGCCCGGTAGGAATAGGTTTCCGTCATCTCGCCGAACGGGTAGCCCTCGATGCTCTTGGCCAGCGGCCCGAGGTAGTCGATCAGCGGCGCCGCGTTGTCGTCGAAGTTGATGAAGATGAAGCCTTCCCACACCTCGCAGCGGACCGCGGCCAGGCCGTAGTCGCTCTTGTCGACATTGAAGAACTCTTCCGGCTGCTGAATGAAGGTCAGGTCACCGTCGAGGCTGTAGCGCCAGGCGTGGTACTTGCAGGTGAACTGCCGGCAGGTGCCGGAGGTCTCCTCGTTGGGAAAGTCGTTCCACACCAACTTGTTTCCGCGGTGCCGGCAGACGTTGTGGTACGCCTTGACGGTCCCGTCCTTGGTCTTGGTGATGATCACCGAGGTGCCCTTGCCGGCCGACGGCAGTTCCCTGGTGAAGTAGCTGCCGGTGCGGGGGAGTCGCTCGACACGGCCGACGTTGAGCCAGGTCCTCTTGAAGACGGCTTCGCGCTCGGCTTCGAAGAACGCCGGATCGATGGAGTCGGTGTAGTCGACCGGCTCGGTCCCCAGGTCGGGGTAGTTTTCTGTCCAGCTGCCGGCGGCTGGCTTGGGGAAGTGCGGCAACGTTCTTACCTCTCTCGTCAGTGCTGTTCGGCGTGTTCGAGCTGAATGCCAAAAGTGTTGAAGGCCATGGCCAGCAGGGCGTAGCAGCCAACCGTGAAGACGAAATCCATGCGTTGCTGGTCATTGAGATGCTCACCGAGCGCCGCCCAGGTCTGGTCGGACAGCTCCGATTTCTCGTCGAGCTCGTCGACCCCGGCGATCACGGCCTGGTCGAACGTGTCGGCGGCCTCACCCCTCTGCAGGGCCGCGATTTGATCGTCGGTGATCCCTTCGTCCTTGGCCATCCGCACGTGGTGCGACCATTCGTAGGCGCACTGCCGGCGATGGGCCATCCGCAGGATGGCCAGCTCGCGGATGCGTGGCGGCAGGGTGGACGTCATCAATAGGTGGACGTTGAATCGGAGAAACGACTTGGCCAGCGCGGGGTGGTGAGCCAGCGTGGAGAGCGCGTTGTTGGTGTCCGCGCCCCGCATGGCCGAGAGCGCCTGCCGGGTCGCCTCGTCCCACTGGTCAGCGGGCAGCGGCTGCAAGCGCATTAGCAGTGTCCTCTCGGTGAAAGAGAATCAGATTCTCATTTGCAACTAACAGACTGGCACGAAACGCTCGTCCGGTCAATGCCGACGCGTCGCGCGGGTAGGAGGGCGTCGGCATCTGGCGCGCGGCCCGGCCAGGCGGCTCAAAACTCGGCGGCGTCCTCCGCCGGCATGTCGTGCCGCGTTCTACCTCATTGCATTGCCCCTGGGCGCCGGGAAAGTCGCCGCTTTGCTAGGCCGCTGGTCAGGCGGCTTGAGCCGACCGCAGCAACTGCTGGATGTTGATTCTCGTCTGGCGAGAAGATAGTTTTCATTTTAGTGATCTTGGCATGGGACAGCGATTCGCCGAGGCTGCAATCGATCCACTGGATCCGATGGAAGGGACGGCCATGAACAAAGAAGACATGATCCTGATCAGCGTCGACGACCACACCGTCGAGCCGCCTGACATGTTCAAGAACCACCTTTCGAAGAAGTATCAGGACGACGCTCCCCGGCTGGTGCACAACGCCGACGGTTCGGACATGTGGAAGTTCCGCGACACCGTCATCCCCAACGTGGCGCTCAACGCGGTGGCCGGACGGCCCAAAGAGGAGTACGGCATCGAGCCGACGGGGCTCGACGAGATCAGGCCGGGCTGTTACAACGTGGACGAGCGCGTCAAGGACATGAACGCCGGCGGCATCCTGGCCTCGATCTGCTTCCCCTCCTTCCCGGGCTTCGCGGGCCGCCTGTTCGCCACCGACGACAACGACTTCTCGATCGCGCTGGTGCAGGCCTACAACGATTGGCACATCGACGAATGGTGCGGCGCCTACCCGGCGCGGTTCATCCCGATGGCGATACCGGTCATCTGGGACGCCGAGGCGTGCGCCGCCGAGGTGCGACGGGTCGCCAAGAAGGGTGTGCACGCCCTGACCTTCACCGAGAACCCGGCCGCGATGGGCTATCCCAGTTTCCACGACGACTACTGGGCCCCGCTGTGGAAGGCGTTGTGCGACACCGACACCGTGATGAACGTGCACATCGGTTCCTCGGGGCGGCTGGCGATCACCGCGCCGGACGCGCCGATGGACGTGATGATCACGCTGCAACCGATGAACATCGTGCAGGCCGCCGCCGACCTGCTGTGGTCCAAGCCGATCAAGGAATACCCGGACCTCAAGATCGCGCTGTCCGAGGGCGGAACCGGCTGGATTCCTTACTTCCTCGAGCGCGCGGACCGTACCTTCGAGATGCACTCCGCCTGGACGCACCAGGACTTCAAGGGCAAGCTGCCCAGCGAGGTCTTCCGCGACCACTTCCTGACCTGCTTCATCAGCGACAAGGTCGGTGTGGCGCTGCGCAACGAGATCGGCATCGACAACATCTGCTGGGAAGCCGACTACCCGCACAGCGACTCGATGTGGCCGGGCGCGCCGGAAGAGCTCTGGGATGTCTTGTCCATCAACAACGTTCCCGACGACGAAATCAACAAGATGACGTTCGAGAACGCCATGCGGTGGTACTCGTTCGACCCGTTCACGCACATTTCGCGCGAACAGGCGACGGTCGGTGCGCTGCGCAAATCCGCCGAGGGGCACGACGTGTCCATCAAGGCCAAGGGCCACGATAAGGACAGCCGGGGCGGCTCGTCCTTCGCGGATTTCGCGGCCAACGCCAAAGCCCTTACCGGCAACAAGGACTGAACAACACGTCGCCGGAGGGCAAGTGCGCCCGTGGCGGTCGCAAGCGCGGCGCAGCCGGGCGCAGCGGGCCGACACTGAATGCCGGTGCATGTCGATCGAAGGAGAATGAGCAGTGCCCGGCGCTGGAATGAACTTTGAGCTGACCGATGACCAGGAATTGATCCGTCGGTCTGTCGCGGAGCTGGCGCGCAAGTTCGACGATCAGTACTGGATGGAAAAAGACCAGGCGCACGAATTCCCGACCGAGTTCTACCGCGCCATCGCCGATGGCGGCTGGCTGGGAATGACCATCCCCACCGAATACGGCGGCCACGGACTGGGCATCACCGAGGCGACGATCCTGCTCGAGGAGGTCGCCAAGTCGGGCGGCGCCATGAACGCCGCCAGCTCGATTCACCTGTCCATCTTCGGCATGCAGCCGGTCGTGGTGCATGGCTCCGCTGAACTCAAGGCCCGGACGTTGCCCGCCGTCGCGACCGGTGAGGTCCACGTCTGCTTCGGTGTCACCGAACCCGGTGCCGGGCTTGACACTTCGCGTATCACCACGTTCGCCAAGCGTGACGGAGACAAGTACATCGTCAACGGTCGCAAGGTCTGGATCTCCAAGGCACTGGAGTCCTCCAAGATCCTGCTGCTGACGCGGACCCAGAGCTACGACGAGGTCACCAAGAAGACCGACGGGATGACGTTGTTCCTCACCGACCTCGATCGCAGCCGCGTCGACATCCGCCCGATCCGCAAGATGGGCCGCAATGCCGTCAGCTCCAACGAGTTGTTCATCGACAACCTCGAGGTGCCGGTCGAGGACCGAATTGGCGAGGAAGGCAAGGGCTTTCAGTATATCCTCGACGGCCTCAACCCGGAGCGGATGCTGATCGCGGCCGAGGCCCTCGGCATCGGCCGGGTGGCGCTGGACAAGGCGGTGAAGTACGGCAACGAGCGCGAGGTCTTCGGTCGGCCCATCGGCATGAACCAGGGATTGCAGTTCCCGCTCGCCGATTCACTGGCCCGCCTCGATGCCGCCGAGCTGATGCTGCGCAAGGCCACCTGGCTTTACGACAACGGCAAACCGTGTGGGCGCGAGGCCAATACGGCCAAGTATCTGTGCGCCGACGCCGGTTTCACCGCGGCGGACCGGGCGCTGCAAACCCACGGCGGCATGGGGTATGCCGAGGAGTACCACATCACGCGATACTTCCGCGAGGCCCGGTTGATGAAGATCGCGCCGGTCAGTCAGGAGATGATTTTGAACTTCCTGGGAGCCAATGTCCTGAAGTTGCCGAGGAGCTATTGACCACAACCGATGGCCCCGTGCTGCTTTCGGAAGACCGCGACGGGGTACGCACCCTCACGCTCAACCGGCCACGCCGCAAGAATGCGATCAATCCGGAACTGTGGCTGGCCCTGCGAGACGCGCTCGATACCGCGGGCCACGATCCGGGCGTGCGCGCCCTGGTGATCACCGGTTCCGGGGGCAGTTTCTGCTCCGGCGCGGACATCTCGACTCCCGAGGACATTCACCCCAAGTACAAGCTGCAGCGGTTGACCGACGTCGCGCTGGCCCTGCACGAGCTGTCCGTGCCCACCATCGCCAAGGTGACCGGGGTCGCCGTCGGTGCGGGTTGGAACCTGGCGCTGGGCTGCGACCTGGTGGTGGCCACACCGGAATCGACGTTCTGCCAGATCTTTTCCAAACGTGGCCTGTCGATCGACCTCGGCGGTTCCTGGCTGTTGCCCAAAATCGTTGGCCTGCAACAAGCGAAGCGGCTGGCGCTGCTGGCGGACACGATAGATGCCGAGGAGGCGTGCGCCCTCAACCTGGTGACCTGGGTGGTGTCGGCCGCGGAAATCGACGTCTTCGTCACGGATCTCGCCAACCGCTTGGCCGCCGGCCCGCCGATCGCGCTGGCCCACACCAAGGCGTTGCTGAACGAGGGCGCCGACGGCACCCTGCGTGAGGCGCTGGCCAACGAGGCCCGCGCGCAGGGAGTCAACTTCGCAACGGCCGACACCGCCGCGGCCTATGCCGCTTTCGCGCAGCGGCGGGAGCCATCGTTTACGGGTCGGTGGGCCCTGTCAAAATCTGATGTGAATTCGGGCGAGAAGCAATCGGAGTAGATATGCGTGAAACAGTCATCGTCGAGGCCGTGCGTACACCGGTGGGGAAGCGCAACGGCGCGCTGTCCGGCATGCATGCCGCCGACCTCTCCGCGGTAGTCCTGACCGAACTCATCGAACGCACCGGCATCGGTCCCGACATCGTCGACGACGTGGTCTGGGGTTGCGTGTCCCAGGTGGGCGACCAGTCCAGCAACATCGGCCGCTACGCGGTCCTGGCCGCCGGTTGGCCCGAGACCATCCCCGGCACCACCGTCAACCGCGCCTGCGGGTCCAGCCAGCAGGCGCTGGACTTCGCCGTGCAGGCGGTGATGTCCGGCCAGCAGGACGTCGTCGTCGCCGGTGGGGTCGAGGTCATGAGCCGCGTTCCGCTCGGTTCGGCCCGGGCCACCGGTATGCCGTACGGCCCGAAAGTCCTTGCCCGCTATGACGATTTCTCCTTCAACCAGGGTCTGTCCGCGGAGATGATCGCCAAGAAGTGGGGATTCTCGCGCACCCGGCTCGACGAATTCTCCGTCGAATCCCACGAGCGCGCTGCCGCGGCGCTGGATGGCGGCGCATTCACCGAGCAGATCGTGCCGGTCTTCGTCGACGGGGCCGACAACAACGTCTTCACCGCCGACGAGGGCGTGCGGCCCGGCAGCACCGTCGAGAAGCTCGGCACGCTCAAGCCGGCCTTCGCCGAAGACGGCGTCATCCACGCGGGCAACTCCTCACAGATCTCCGACGGCGCCGCCGCGTTGCTGGTGACCACCGCCGAGATGGCGGTCGAGCTGGGCCTGACCCCGATCGTGCGGTACCTGGCGGGCGCCGTAACCGGGGCGGACCCGGTGCTGATGCTGACCGGCCCCATCCCGGCCACCGAAAAGGTGCTGAGCAAGGCCGGCGTCGCGTTGTCCGACGTGGGTGTCTTCGAGGTCAACGAGGCATTCGCGCCGGTGCCGCTGGCGTGGCTGGCGGAGACCGGGGCGGATCCGGCCCGGATGAATCCGCTGGGCGGCGCCATCGCGCTGGGGCACCCGTTGGGCGCGTCCGGCGCGGTCCTGATGACACGCATGGCGCATCACATGCGCGACAACGGGATTCGTTACGGCCTGCAGACCATGTGCGAGGGCGGTGGGACCGCCAACGCCACGTTGGTGGAGCTGGTCAGCTGACGGCGGCAGCCCGACGCGCGTAAAAGTGTGCACCGCGTGACCCTTGTCACAGCGGCCAAACTAACCTACTGTGTGTTCACTAGGTTGGTTTTCCGGCGTCGCAACAACTTGGGTTGAGGGGGTTCTGGTGCCCGTCGCACGGCGGTACGACACGCTCCTCGCCAAGGGCGAGGACCGCAAACAGCGGATTCTCGACGTCGCGCAACGCCTGCTCACCCGCAACGGCTGGCGCAGCACGACGCTCGCCCAGATCGCGGGCGAAGCCGGCGTCACTCCCGCGGGGCTGCTGCATCACTTCGAATCGAAGGAGCAGCTGCTGCACGCCGTGCTCGATGCCCGCGATCTCGACGACGACACCCACGCCGACCGGACCGGCGACCTGTTCGACCAGATCGCCGCGGTCGCGGACCGCATCCACCGGGCGCCCGAACTGGTGGGCACGTTCACGGTGCTGCTGGTCGAGAACATCCTGCCCGAGGCACCGCTGCACGACCGCATGCTGTCCCGGTACCGCGCCGCGACCGACATCGTCGCCGAGCTCATCCGTCGCGGTCAGGCCGACGGCCGGTACCGCGACGACATAGACCCCGCCGTCAAGGCAGTAGAAATCCTCGCCTTCGTCCACGGAATGGAAACGACATGGTTACTCGATCCTTCGATACCGCTAGCCGACGCGTTCAAGCAGTACGCCGAGACGCTGGCGCGGGATTTCGCGCCCCCGAAGAAGTCCGAGACGACATGAGGTACCGGCTGGACGTCGTCGCCGCCACCGTCGTCGACGTGGTGAGATTCGCCGGCGGCTGGATCTTCGACCGCTCGATGGCGGGCTGGGACGTCACCGTGCTGGTCGCCGACCACCCCGACGACCGGCCGCTGCAGAT
Organism: Mycobacterium sp. MUNTM1; assembly: GCF_054660795.1. Lineage (NCBI taxonomy): Bacteria > Bacillati > Actinomycetota > Actinomycetes > Mycobacteriales > Mycobacteriaceae > Mycobacterium > Mycobacterium sp. MUNTM1. The sequence continues at coordinate 60,399 of NZ_BAAGDE010000009.1, read as the reverse complement.
CATCGGCGCCCGGGTGCTCGACCTCGAGGAGGCGCTGGCGTCGGTGCACTCGCGGCCCCGGCCACAGGCCCTGGCCGCCGCGGCGGACCTGTTCGGCTGCGATGCGCGGGTGCGCCAGGGCGTGCTGCAGGCCCTCGATCACGGCGTCACCGAGGTCACGCTGTGGGGGGAGAGCTGGCCCTCCGAGCTCGACGAAAGCGTCGGCCTGGTGCAACACCAACTGAGCACGGCCGCGCAGACGTTCAAGGCCCAGGCGTTGGCGGCCGCGGCGGCGCCGCACGCCCCGGTCGGCCATGTGGAGACCTTCCGCAGCGGGCTGCTGGCGTGGCCGTCGGTCGCCGCCGACCTGGTGCCCGCCAGCTAGCTGCGCGGCCCGGCAAGCGCGCCACCACACAGACCGGCCGCTTGCGTGGGGCGGTCCGGCGCCGGGGCAGGGGCCCCGTCGTTGACGCCCACCAGGCCGTGTGGAAATGTAATACTCATCCGCGAGAGGCACGTTCTCACTAGCCGAGATTCAAGGAGCAGGAGATGGCGAAGGAATTCTCCGAGTTGGACTTCTTCCGCGGCACCGAGCTCATCGAGAATCCCTACCCCTACTACGAGGCGCTGCGCGAGCGCTGCCCCGTCACGCGGGAGAGTCATTACGACGTCACCATGATCACGGGTTGGGACGAGGCCTGCGCGGTGCTCAACGACGCCGAGACGTGGTCCTCGTGCATCTCGGTCACCGGCCCGTTTCCCGGCTTCCCGGTCCCGATCGAGGGTGACGACATCACCGAGCTGATCGAGCAGCACCGCGACGAGCTGCCCTTCAGTGACCAGCTGCCCACGCTCGATCCGCCGACCCACACCAATCACCGCTCCCTGATGATGCGGCTGATCACCCCCAAGCGCCTCAAGGAGAACGAGGACGCCATGTGGGCGCTCGCCGACCAGGCGCTCGACGACTTTCTCGCGCCGGGGCGTGGCGAGTGGATCAAGGGCTTCGCGGGGCCGTTCACGCTGCTGGTCATCGCCGACCTGCTGGGCGTGCCGATGGAGGACCGTGACAAGTTCGTCAAGGGCATCGCTGAGCACGCGGGTGGCGGCATCGGGGGCACCAAGGGGTCGCTGGCCCACAGCCCGCTGGAATTCCTCTACGGCCTGTTCTCCGACTACGTCCGCGACCGCCGCAGCGAACCCCGCGACGACGTCCTCACCGGGCTGGCGACCGCGACCTACCCCGACGGCTCGATTCCCGATGTCGAAGACGTGGCCCGCGTCGCCAGCAACGTCTTCTCCGCCGGCCAGGAGACCACCGTGCGGCTGCTGGGTGCGTCCCTGCAGACCCTCGGCGAGCGCCCCGACATCCAGGCGCAGTTGCGCAAGGACCGCAGCCTCATCCCGAACTTCATCGAGGAGTCGCTGCGCCACGAGAGCCCCGTGAAGGGGGACTTCCGGATGAACCGCAGGCCGGTCAACGTCGGCGGCGTCGACCTGCCCGCCGGCACCACGGTGATGATCGTGCAGGCCGCCGCCAACCGCGATCCGCGCCGGTTCGAAGACCCCGCCACCTTCGATCCGGCCCGCAAGAACGCCCGTCAGCACATCTCGTTCGGACGCGGCATTCACAGCTGCCCGGGCGCGCCGCTGGCGCGGGCCGAGACCCGGGTGGCGATCGAGCGGTTGCTCGACCGCACGACGGACATCAGGATCGACGAGAGCGTTCACGGGCCGGCGAATGACCGCCGCTACCAATATGTTCCGACGTACATCCTGCGCGGCCTGACCGAACTGCACCTGGAGTTCACGCTCGCATGAAAGTTTGGGTAGACGACCAGAAGTGTCGCGGTCACGGCATGTGTCTCACGCTGTGCCCCGACGTGTTCAGCCTGACCGATGACGGCTACGCCGAGGCCATAGACTCCGACATTCCAACGGAATTGGAGGCCGCGGCGCAAGAGGCAATCCAGTGCTGTCCCGAGCAGGCGATCAGCGAAAATAACTAATACACAGGCAGGCAAGGAGATTCGGCGTGGCAAAAGGTTATGTCATCCTCACCGAGGCGATCAAGGACCCGGAAGGCATGAAGGCATACGCGCAAGCCGCCGGATCGGCGATGAGTGGCGCCACCATTCTCGCGGTGGACACCGCGCCCAAAGTCATCGAAGGCGACTGGCACGGCGACCAAACCGTGGTCCTGGAATTCGAATCGGTGGATGCCGCCCGGGCGTGGTACGAGTCCGAGGGCTATCAGAAGGCGGCGAAATTGCGCCAGTCGGCGGCCGACTGCAACGCGGTCATCCTCTCCGGATTCTGATCGCTACTCTCCGACGATGGAAATCGCCTGCCGGGGGCATTGACGGACGGCCTCGCGCACGTCGGCCTCGTTCTCCGGGGTGACTTCTTCCTGGTGGACCGTCAGCATGTCGTCGTCGCCGAGCTCGAATATCTCGGGGTTGATGCCCATGCAGACGCCGTTGCTCTCGCAGAGTCCCCAATCGACTTCGATCTTCTTCGTCACAGCGATCCCCTTATCGAAGCACCTTGACGGGCACGTTCTTCCAGCCCGCGACGTTCTGCATGTTCACTCGTTTGCACCCCGCCCAGTCCACTTCGTAGCGCGGCATGAAGTCGAGCAGCCGCTCCAGCGCGATCCGGCTTTCCAGGCGGGCCAGCGCGGCGCCGAGGCAGCTGTGGATGCCGTACCCGAGTCCGAGGTGCTGCGCCTCGGTCTGGTCACGCTCGATGTCGAAGGTGTCGGCGTCGGTGAACGCCTCCGGGTCGCGATTCGCCGCGGCGCCGCAGAGGAATACGGGTTTGCCCGGAGGAATCACGCCACCGCTGACGTGGGCCTCTTTGAGGGTGTAGCGGACGTTGTATTGCACCGGTCCCTCGTAGCGCAGTAACTCTTCGACGGCCCCGGGGATCTTGTCGCGGTCCTCCTGCAGCTTCTGCCACTGGTCGGGGTGGTTGGCGAAGATGACCGCCGCGTTGCCCATGAGTTTGGTGACTGTCTCGGCGCCCGCGCCGCCCAGAAGGGTTGCGAATCCGCAGATCTCGATGTCGTCGAGCTTGCGCAGCTCGCCGTCTTCGCCGGGGATCTCGGCCGCGATCAGCCGGCTGATCATGTCTTCCTGCGGCTCCTGGCGCCGCTCCTGGACCAGGCTGAAGTAGTACATCGCCGTGTCGATGTTGGCCTGCATGCCGGCTTCGCTGATCTCGATCTGTCCCGGCTCGTGATGCAGGCTGGTGTCGATCCAGTGGCGGACCTGCTGGCGGTATTCCTCCGGCACGCCGGCCATCCGGGTGATGACCTCGACCGGGAACGGTCCGGAGAAGTCCTGCACGACGTCGAAGTTGTCGGAGTCGACGGCGCCCAGGTACTTGTCGATCACCTCGATGATCGTCTCGCGCTGCGATTGGATGGCCCGCGGAGTGAACGCCTTGTTGAGCAGGCTGCGCATGTGGCGGTGCTCCGGCGGGTCCATGAAGATGATCGACTTCTGCTCGGGGGAGATGCCCCGGCGCACCATCGCCAGGTCGCAGCCGCGCGCCGACGAATACGTCTCGAAGTCCTTGAACGCGGCCGCCACGTCTTCGTGACGCGTCAGCGCGTAGAAGTCCTCCTTCTCGTCGTAATACAGGGGCGCGTCCTCGCGCATCCGTCGATAGATGTCGAACGGATTGTTGAAGTAGTCCTCGGAGTACGGGTCGAAGACAACCTTCGCTTTTGTCACTGAATCCTCCTCAGCGGCGAGGTCGGGCTGAAACCTTTACAGCGGAGTCCCCGACTGTAACGCTAACGGTAATACCTTCGTGACGAACCGGAAAGACCAAAACGCTGGCATTTCAAACCCTCTTCGCGAAGTCGACCTTCTCGATGACGTGTTCCAGCGCACCCAAGCCGCCACCCCGTTCCCCGGCGATGCCGCGGACGACGGCCACGTCTTTACCCACGAAGCCGCCGGCGACCTCGACGAACGACGCGACGGAACCGCCTGCCGCGACGAGGTCCAGTACGCGGCTGGTCGCGCTGCCGTGCTGTAGGGCGGTTAGCAGCGTCGATTCCGGCAGGCCGAGGCGCTCTCCCAGGCGGATCGACTCGGCGAGCAGCCCGATCTGCGCGGCGAACAGCGCGTTGTTGACGAGCTTCACCTTCTGGCCGGCGCCCCTCGGCCCGACGTGCAGGACGGGATCTCCGTAGCAGCCCAGAAGCGGTCGCACCCGGTCAACCGCTTGGTCGGCGCCGCCCACGAACAGCGTCAGCCGGCCGGCCTCGATGTCGTGCGGCCCGCCGCTGACCGCGGCGTCGACGACGTCAACCCCGTCGGCGCGCTCGGCGATGGTCTCGATGGTGTCCGGGTTCGCGGTGGTGTGCACCACCAGCGCCGAACCGGTTCGCATGCTCGGCAGCAGCGCGCTGTCCAGGCAGACATCCCGCACCTGTTGGTCGGTGAACACGCAGAGCACCACCACATCGGCGTCCGCACCGGCCTCGGCCGCCGCGTTGACCGCCCGCGCGCCCAGTTGCTCGAGCTGACGGCACTTTTCGACCGTTCGGCCCACCGCGTGAACGTCGTGTCCGGCCGCCAGCAGACGGCCCACCATGGGGCGACCCATCCGCCCCGCGCCGATGAATCCGACCCTCACCGTGGGTGGTCCATCAGGGCCAGCGCCGCGTCGGCCGCATCGAGCACGGCGCCGCCGTTGGCCCCGACGCGGTCGGCGAGGTCGACCACCAGCCGGACGTCCTTCTGCAGCAGGCCTCCCGCGACACCGGCCAGCCGATCCAGGCCGCCGATACCGCCGAGGGCGTTGAGCGCGAAGCTGTTTCCGCTACTGCGGGAGACCACCTCGGTGAGACGGTCCGGCTCGACGCCCAGCTCTTTGGCCAGGGACAGGGCGGCGGCCGCCGTGGCCAGGTTGGCGGTGAACAACAGGTTGTTGAGCAGCTTCGTGGTTTGTCCGGAACCCAGCTCACCGAGGTGAACGACCGGATCGGCATAGGTTTCGAAGACCGGACGACAGCGCTCGACGACCTCGGACTCGCCACCGACCATCACCAGCAGCCGGCCCTCGGTCGCCGCGCCTCCGCCTCCGCTCACCGGCGCGTCGATGACGGAAACACCCTGCGGGGCGGCCTTGTTCGCAAGCTCTCGGCAGGTGTTCGGATGCACGGTGCTGTGGACGGCGATGACGCTGCCGGGTTGCATCGTCGTCAATAATCCGTTCTCGCCGCAGGCGAGTTCGTCGATGTCGGCATCGCCGATCACGCAGAGGCACACTAGATCAGTTGTCGCGGCCAGTTCGGCCGGAGAGCCGGCGAGTTTCGCCGGCGTGTCGGCGAACGCCTCGAGGGCCTCCGGCCTGCGCGCCCACAGTATGGTGGGGTACCCACCCTCGGCGATCCGCCGCGCCATGGGCCCGCCCTGGCTGCCCAAGCCGATGAATCCGACGCGCATCAACCGGCCTCCTCGTCCGCCGAGCGTGACATTGCCGCCACGTTCGGGCTCGAAAGTGACTGTGGCGTCGTATTCGAGGAGCCGTCTGGGCGTGAGGCCGCCTCGGCCACGCATTCCCGCACGAAATCAAGGACTTTCGAGTGATAGGCGGGGGCGGCGTGGCTGAGGCTGATGTTGTGCCCGGCGTCCGGCTGTCGATGGACGACGAACCGCGGCGCCCCGGTGAACAGGGCACCGACCTCGGCGACCGCCGCATCGTCGGCCTGCCAGACCTTTTCGTGCTCGGCGATGCTGTAGTGCACCGGGACACGCACGCCGGGCGCGAGCTCCGGGAAGGTCTGGCGCGCCCAGTCCGACACCATCTGGTCCTCGTATGACGGAGCCGACGGCGAAACCGTCGCGCCGCCGAGGACCTCGGCCGGATAGAGTTCCTCTGGGCTCCACAGCAATTCGCGCATACCCGACGGGCGACGTTCGCGGGTAGCGGTTTTCAGTATCTCCTTGGCAGCGGCGTGGTAGTGCCGGCCGGTGCCGGCCAATTCGATGCCGAGCAGCTCGGCGCCGCGCTCGTCGGCGGCCATCCGTATCGTCAGCTCGCAACCGCCCGAATGACCCCACACGAATACGCCCGCGCCCCGCGGTCGTTCGCCGAGGATGCGATCGACAGCACCGTAAGCCAGGTTGACGCGCTGTTCGCCGGAGATCATCGCTTCGGGATAGGGCGCCGAGCTGCCATAGCCGGGCCGATCCAGGGCCAGCACGGTGAATCCTGCTGCCGAGCCGGTCCGGGCGAGGGAATACGACGGCTGGCCCGGGCAGTCGAAATACATTGCGGTGGTACCGCCCCCGTGAATCGCCACGATCACGGCCCTGGGGTCCTCGGCGTCGGCGACCAACGCCGACATCGGCACCCCGTCCACGATCACCAGCCTCGGGCGCGGCGTACTCATCCGTCGGCCCGCAGCAAGAGCACCCCGCTGGGAGTGAGGCCGCCACTGCTGACCACACCGACGCGGGCGTCGGCGACCTGGCGGTCACCGGCCTCGCCGCGCAGCTGGGTGATCGCCTCGTGCAGGAGTCCCATGCCGTGCGTGCGGCCGTGCGAGAGTTGGCCGCCGTGGGTGTTGAGCGGCAACAGGCCGTCGCGCGCAATGTTCTTGCCGCCGTCCAGGAATTCCTTGGCTTCGCCGATTCCGCAGAAACCCAGCGCCTCGATCCAGGACAGACAGTTGAAGGAAAAGCCGTCGTAGAGCTCGGCGACGTCAACGTCGCTGGGCCGCAGCGAGGTACGCGTCCATACGTGTGCCGCCTGCCCCAACACCTGGGGCTCGTGGGTAAGGGTGCTCTGGTCCCAGTCGAGTCGCTCGACGATCTGCGTACCTACCGCCTCCACCAGCACCGGCGGCTTGGCCAGGTCGCGGGCGGCGTCGACGGCCGAGACGATGACGGCGATGGCGCCGTCGCATGGCACGTCGCAGTCGTACAGCCCGAACGGCGTGGTGATGGGCCGCGCGTTGAGGTAGTCGTCCATCGTCATCGGTGTCCGGTAGATGGCGGTCGGGTTGAGTTCGGCGTTGGCGCGCTGGTTCAACGCGATCCAGCCCAGCGTTTCCCTGGTGGTGCCGTACCGGTGAAAGTGCCGCTGCGCGTTCATCGCCAACGTGTGCGCCGCCGACGTCGCGCCGAATGGCATCTGCCAGCCCGACATTCGGCCCATCGACGGGGTGATCTTGCCCTGCTTCATCAGCTCGCCGTTGGTGGCTTCCCACAGCGTGCGAAAGCACAGCACGTGGCGCGCCAGCCCGCAGGCGACCGCGAGCATCGCGGCGATCACCGAACCGCCCGGGCCGAACGTCTCCATGGCGCCGTTGTGCCAAGTCGGGCGGATGCCGAGCGCGCCCTCGAGGGCGGTGGTGCCGCCCTCCCCGAAGCCGCCGACATTGATCGCGCCGGGGTAGGTGGACAGGCCGTCGATGTCGGCGTAGGTCAGGCCGGCGTCGGCGATGGCCGCTTCGCATGCCTGCACCGTCAACGCCAGCGGCAGCTGCATCAACCGGCGCCCGATCGGCGATGCGCCGATCCCGGTCAGCGCGACCTTGTCCTCGAACTTGTCGGCGGTCAGCATCGGCCGGACGTGCTCGCCGAACCGCTCCGGCGCGATCTCGTCGTCCGGCAAGGGGGCGGACTGCCCGTCGGCGCTCGGCTTGAACAGCGGAAACCACACGTCCTCGACCTGCTCGAACACGACCTCGACCTGCTGGCCGAGTTCGAGCTGATCGGGTTCGCACTCGACGATGTTGGTGGTCAATCGCACCCGGGGGTCCTCGGCGATCGCCACCTGCGCGATCACGTAGGGCGCCGCCAGGCCGGGCAGGCTGAATCGCTCGTTGATGGTGAATCCGGCGAGCGTCGCCCTGCCCGAGACCTCCCGTACGCCCACATCGAGCGAGCGGCAGTATCGGCAGACCGGCGCCGGTGGATGGATCAGCGATGCACAGGCTTTGCATTCCTGCAGCCGTAGTTTTCCGTCCGCGCCCGAAGTCCAGAAAAACTCGTTCTCCTGCGTGACCTGGGGCAATGGGCGGCCCGGTGCTGCTGACACGTCACCTCCGGGGGTCGCATGGCCGGCCCGGTAGGGCCATTATGCAAATCGGAGAATTACGTTATCACTCCAGCCAGGCGCGATCCAGACGCGTTGGCAGCGCTCGTGACGCAGGTCGGGTGAGATCGGCGCCCGCCGTCAGTACGGCACCCAGGTGCCGGTGAAATAGGTGCCCCATTGGTGAAAGCCGGCATTCCACATCGGTTCGTTCGGTGACCACCATGGCCGCGGCGGGGGCGGCGGTGGCACGTCCTGTGCGGCAAACGGCGGTGCATACGCGGGCGGGGATGCATACCACTCCGGCAACGCCGGAGGTGGTTTGCATTCGAACGTCGACACATTCCACGACATATTGGGATCGCACTGCGCCGAGCTGATTGCCGGCGTCGCGATCACCGCGACAGTCATCGCGACGAACGCGACAGCAATGACAGCGGTCAGGCGACCAAATAACCACCTCATGGCGGGCCTCCCCATTGGGGCCGTTCCGGTCCCGGCTGGTGCCAGCTTATTCCGTCGATTCCGCCGTGACCAGAGGAAACACTCGGCGCGACGCAACGCCGCGCCCGGTCGTCGTGGCGTTTCCTGCCGGCCGGAGGTTATGCTCGCTCCGGCGATATCAAGTACTTAACATTCGGAGGGCTGGTTGCTCGACGCACAGAAGGTCCTGATCACCGGGGCGACGGGCAAGATCGCGTTTCCGATCGCGCGTGCCCTGGCGGCGGCGGGCAATGAGGTGTGGGGCGCCGCGCGCCTGAAAGATCCCGCGGCCCGACAAAAACTAGTCGACGCTGGGATCAAGCCCGTGGCGCTGGATGTCAGCGCCGGCGACTTCTCCGCTCTCCCCAACGATTTCACCTACGTCTTTCATGCGGCCGTGGACCCGGGCACCGACGACTGGAGCCGATGCGTTGAAACCAACGCACACAACTCCGGCGAACTGCTCCACCACTGCCGCGCCGCAACGGGTTTCGTTTTCTGCTCCACCGGGTCGATCTATGCCTATCAGGGCCGCAGGCCCCTGACCGAGACCGATCCCCCGGGGGCGCCGCTGCGGGCGAACTACAGCTTCTCCAAGGTCGCCGCGGAAGCGGTGTGCACCTGGATCGCCAAGCGCTACCGGATTCCGCTGACCATCATCCGGATCTGTTCGACATACGGCCCTCAGGGCGGTGCGCCCGCAGACCGCCTCGATGCGATGTTGGCGGGCAAGCCCATTCGGCTGCATCCCGACAAGCCGAACAATTACAACCCCATCTACGAAGACGACTACGTGAAGCTGGGCATCCGCGCGATGGAAGTCGCCGCGATACCGCCCGTCGTGGTGAACTGGGCCGGGAGCGAGACCGTCAGTGTCGAGGAATACTGCGCGTTCATGGGTGAGCTGGTGGGTGTCGAGCCGATTTTCGAGTACACGCCCGAGGCGCACACCCCGCTATGGCCGGACGTGAGCCACATGCACGACGTTCTCGGCCGCACCCAGGTGCCCTGGCGCGAAGGGTTCCGGCGCATGGTCGCGGCTCGCCATCCCGAAATCGCGCTGCCAGAACACGATTCGACGAGACCCTGAGGACTGACGCCATGCAGCTGCCCGGCACACCATCGGACGATGTCGCCGAGATACTCGCCACCGGCGGTGGCGAGATCACCACCCTGTTCGTCTCGATGGCGACCCGGCACCCCGACGGCAAGGACGCCGAGTACCTGCGCTGGCACAGCCTGGACCACCGCCCCGAGCAGCACCGGCTGGCCGCGGTGCGCGCCTCGTTGCGCCTGGTGTCCACACCGGACTGTCGTGCCGCACGCGCGCTCAGCGGCGGCCCCTTGGACGCGGTCGACCACGTGATGACGTACTTCTTCACCGACACGGCCGGGCTGCAGGATTTCAATGAGTTGTCAACGGCGTTGGGCAATGCCGACCGCAAACTTCCGCTGCTGCCACCGGTGGAGCGTGGCGTGTACGAGGTGCAACGCAAGGCGGCCGCGCCGCGCGTCAGGGTCGGGTCCGACGTCCTGCCCTGGTTGCCCGTGCGCGGCGCGTTCGTATTGGTCGAGCGCGGATCGGCACCGCCGAACCCGCTGCTGGAGGTCGACGGTGTCGCCGGTGTCTGGTCCGCGCTGTCGCGCCGGGTCGACGCTAGCCTGGCCAGCGCCCGGGAGAACCAGACGATCACCTACTGCTTCCTCGATGACGATCCCATCGCCACCGCCGAACGGCTGCGCCCGGTGCTGAAGGACCGCTGGGTCGAATCGGACATCGAACCTCTTTTCGCCGCACCATTTTTCGCGGTCGTCCCATACGAGTGGGATCGGCATGTGCCATAGGGAAGGGGCAACGTGCGCGTCGGCTTGATGGTTGGTTCCGACAAGGAGCGCTCGCGCGCGGATCGGCTAGCCGGGCTGATCGCCGATGGTGTCGCGGCCGAAGGCGACGGGTTCACCGCGTTCTGGATGCCGCAGGTCCCCGGCTACCTCGACGCCATGACCGCGGTGGCCCTGATCGGGCAGGCGACCGATCGCATCGAGATCGGAACGGCAGTCGTTCCGATTCAGACTCGCCATCCGATGATCATGGCGCAACAAGCCCTGACCACCCAGGTCGCGTGCGGCGGGCGGTTCACGCTCGGCATCGGGCCCTCGCATCACTGGATCGTCAACTCGCAACTGGGCTTGCCCTACGATCGCCCGGCGCACCTGATGAGGGATTACCTAGCCGTGCTCGACGCGTCCTTCGCGGGACCGGGGACTGTCGACGTCGACAACGAAAACTATTGCGTCCATTCGCCGGTCGACGTCACGGACGCCTTCGGCATGCCGGTGCTGTTGTCGGCGCTCGGGCCGACCATGCTGCGTCTCGCCGGCGAGCGGGCCGATGGCACCATCCTCTGGATGGCCGACGAGCGGGCAATCGGAGACCACGTCGTTCCGCGCATCACCGCGGCGGCCGAACGGGCCGGGCGGGCCCCGCCGCGGATCGTCGCCGGTGTTCCCGTCGCGCTCTGCTCGGACAGCGAGGCGGACGACGCTCGCTCCTACGCGAGCGAGGTGCTCGGGCACGCGGACTTCTCGCCGAACTATGTCCGACTGCTGCAGCACGGTGACGCCGAAGACGTCGGGGACACGATGGCGGCCGGCGACGAGACGGCCGTCCTGGATCGGCTGCGCCGATATCGGGACGCGGGCGTCACCGACCTGGCGGTGCGAATCGTGCCGCTGGGCAAGGACATCAGCGAGCGGGTTACATCGCGACGCCGGACCCAGGAGTTCCTGTCGTCGCTATGTCCGGGGCTGTGATCAGCGTGACGGCAGTCCGAGCACGCGCTGGGCGATGATGTTGCGCTGGATTTCCGACGTGCCGCCCGCGATGGTGCCCGCGTAGCTGCTGATGTAGCGCGCGAACCAGCTGGCGGTGAAAAGGTCAGGCGCGTAAGGGTTGTACGGGGCGGTCAGCATTCTGTCGGGTAATCCGTCGACACCGGCCGCGTCGAGCGCGTGCCGCAGCGCGCTCTGCTCGGCCTCCGAACCGAAAACCTTCAGCACGGACAACGCGGCCATGTCCACTTCACCGCGGGCCGCTCGGCCCAACGCGGCCGATCCGAGCAGCCGCAACGCGTAGTAGTCCATCACGATGGTGGCATAGTGGTCCGCGTTCACCTCGTCGGCGGGGCGGTAGTCCTCCAGCAGTTGCTCGAGCCGGTTTGCGAAGGCCATCCACATCAGGGTGCGCTCGTGACCGAGCGAGCCGTTGGCGACCTGCCACCCGCCATTGAGCGGGCCGACCAGGTTGTCCGCGGGCACCCGGACATCGTTGAAGAACACCTCGTTGAAGTCCAGCTCGTCTGAGTCATAGACCGAGGGGAAGGGGCGACCCACCACCCCGGGAGTGTCGGTCGGGATGAGCAGTGCGCTGATTCCCTTGTGGCGGGGAGCGTTTGGGTCGGTGCGCACGAAGGTCAGGATCACATCGGCGTCATGGGCTCCGGAAGTCCATACCTTCTGTCCGTTGACCACGAACTCATCGCCGGCCAACTCCGCCTTCGTGCGCAGCCCGGCGAGGTCAGAGCCGGCTCCGGGTTCGCTCATTCCCAGCGACGCGGTCTTGTCGGCGCGCAGGATCGGAACGGCCCAACGCCGCTTCTGCTCCTCGGTGCCGAAGGACAACAGCGATGCCGCGATGATGCCGACGCCTTGGGGATTGAAGCAGTGATAGATCCGGCGCCGTGACAGCTCCTCGCGATGCACGAACTGCTGCAGGATGTTTGCGTTGCGGCCGCCGAATTCCGGTGGGTTGCCGGGCAGTAGCCAGCCGTGGTCGAACTGGAGCCGCTGCCAGCGACGCGACCATGCGGGCACGTGCGAGGTCGACGAGGGACGCTCCGCGGCTTGAGCCTGCGTCGGCAGGTGTTCGGTGAGGAAGCTGACGAACTCGGCGCGAAACGCTTCCACGTCGGCGTCAAAGGTCAGTTGCACGGCATTACATCTCCGGGCGGGGACCACTCAGCGCGTGAATCCCCACTCCGCCTCGTTCTCTTCGGTTTTGAGGTGCTGGGCCGGATCCTCGGTGTCGGCGAGGGGCGGCGCAGATGCGCGCGAGGTCCGCTGACCGATCTCGGTGATGGCATGCACGGGGCAGTCGAGCAGCGCGCGCATGACCGCATCGCGATCCGGCTCGGCCACCGTGCCGTCCCCGATCAGCGATGCGTAGCCCCAGTCGTCCAGCGAAAAATAGCCCGGAGCGTGCTTGGCGCAGATGCCGAAGCCGTCGCAAATGGTGCGGTCCAGACGGATTTTCATGCTTGCCTCACAGGTTCCGCCTCGTAGGGACGGTCCGCGCGGAACGCGTCGCGGGTGCAGTCCGCACAGGTGCCGTCGAGATGTGCGGCGACTTCGTCCGGGAACTGATCGAGCAGGCTGGCGGCGATGTTGGTGGCGGCATCCAACGTCGCGCACGCGCCGCGTCCGCGCAGCAGCACCGACCAACGGCGCAACCGTTCGACGTCCTCCGTCGTCGCGGCGCCGTCGCGCAGCGCCCCGGCCGCCGCGGCCATCGCCGCCGTTCCGTTGAAGCACGACCCGCATTGCCCGGCGTTTTCGCGGTCGAAGTACGCGAGCACCGATGCCGCCACCGCAACGGGGCAGTCGTCGGTGATGACCGAAATCGCGCCGCAGCCCAAACCGCTGCCGACGCGTCGCATCGTCTCGTGGTCCAGGGTCGTCTCCAACACGGAGCGGTTGAGCAGGCCGGCGAAGTAGCCGCCCATCAACGCGCCTCGCACCCGGTCGGCTGGAACACCGTGCAAGGTAAGCAATTCGGTGAACGCCAGGCCGTGCGGGAGTTCGTAGAGCACCGGCGGCTTACCGGCCCCGGTGATGGTGGCCAGGAAGGTGCCGGGCGACAACGTCGTGCCTTGCGACCGGTAATCAGCCGTGCCGTGGACCTGCAGGTAGGGCAGGTTCGCCAGAGTCTCGACGTTGCTTACCAAGGTGGGCCGGTCATCGACTCCCGCTTCGAAGGGCCGCGGCGGTTTGTCGGTCGGCTTGGCCGGGCCGCCGTTGATCGCCCGAACGGCGGCGGTCTCCTCGCCGGCGACGTATCCCGGCTGCACGGTGAGCATGTCGATGGTGACACCGAGCGCGTCGGGACCCAGTTCGTCCAGCGCGGATTCGACGCTGTGCGCCGCCTCCGGGTCGGACACGTAGATACAGGCGCGGTCAGCGGCGACGATCGTCGCGGCGAGGCGCAGCCCGTCCAAAACAAGATGAGGGCGATTGCGCAGCAGCCAGCGGTCCTTGGCCGAAGCCGGTTCTCCCTCTTCGCCATTCGCGACGACCACGGGAACGCCCAGCGAGCGTCCGTTGTCGCGCACCGTTCGCAGCTTTACCGCAAGGGGAAACGCCGCACCGCCACGCCCGATCAGGCCACTGGAATCGATTTCGCTCAGGAATGCGTCGGGGTCGGCAAGCGGGCGGTAGCCGCCGAGCTTGCGGTAGGTCGCCAGATCTTCGCGGGCCTGGGCGGCGTGCTCACTCAGCAGCCGCGGTGAGCACCCGGGGATGGTCGCGGTGGTGATGGTTGTGGACTCGGTGGTGTTCAAAGCTGGCCTGCCATCGTCTTAGTTAGGCTTGCGCACATGCGAACTGCGGTGGTGCGTGTCAACGTCGACCCGGACAGCGTGCTCACGCCCGCACAACTACGTGACGGCATGGCGGCTCTCCTCGAACTGGTGGCCACGGCCGGCGTGGGCGTGGTCGAGAACGACCTCGTGTCCATGCCCGCACACCGCCGCGAGGTCGAACTGCTCATTGCGGCCGACGACGGCGGCACGGCCAGAGACACGGCGATCGGATTGTGCGCCAGCGCGTTCGGCGGTGCTCCCGTTCCAGGCGTGATCACATTTGTCAGCCGGGGCACCGACGACGACGCGCACGGGGTCTTGTCCGCGTTCGGGTTGACCGGCGACATCGAGCGGACGCCCGGCGATGACGGATTCGACATCGTCCATGTGACGCTGCGGGAGTCCGACCTCGAGCGGATTCCGGAAAGCCGGGTTCACACGGCGCTGGAGGCGTCGCTCAACTGTGAGGTCCACATCCACACTCGGTAATGCACCGTTTCGCGCCATTACGAGCCCAGGAATTCGAGGATCGCGGGCGCCGCCTGCACCCACGTGTCGAACATGTTGAAGTGTTGCACCCGGCCCGCGGCGCGGTCTTCGGATGCGCGCTCCCAGGCGTCCTCGGGCCATGGCGGGTCGATGAGCTTCGATCCCTTGATCAGGCAGCTGACCTCCAGCGACGTCCGTTTCGGGTGATCCATGTCGTTCTCACCGCCACGAATGATCAACGTGGGCACCTTGATCCGGTCGAACATCTCGTCCTCGACACCCGGAATCGTTTGTCCCGGCTTGGAGACGAAGGCGTTGAGCCAGCGCAGCATCAGCTTGAGGAACTCATCGGAGTCGAAGTCGAGGAATCGCTGCTTGTTGTTCGGGTTCTCCTCGATGCGCTCACGCCATTCGGCCACCTTCATCACGCCGTCCATGCCGGTGCCGCGGACCGCGAGGATGCTGGGAATGATGTAGAACGAACCGAGCACGAAGGTGCCGTAGGTGCCGCCGACGATGTTCCACACCACGAGCTTGGTGACCATCTCGGGGTAGAGCATGGTGGTCAGCATGGAATCCCTTGCGCCGCCGGAACCTCCGGCCAGGATGCAGCGCTCGAAGCCCAGTCCGGTCACCAGCTTGTGCAGTGTCTCGGCGCGCATGTGCGATTCGCTCTGCCCATAGAACTGCACATCGGAGGCGCCGCAGTTGGGCCGGTCCCACAGCAGCACCCGGTATCCGCCGGCGGCCAGGGCGTCGGCCAGCGGACGCAGGCCGGGGATCTCCTTGCTGAACCGGCCGCCCGGCGTCAGGGTAATGAGATCGCCAGAGTCACCGAGGATTTCGTAGACGACATTTCCCCCGTTGATCTCGATAGAAGGCACCCGATTCTCCTGTAGTTAGGCCTGAACCAAAACGTCGTTGCCGACGACGCGCACCGGATAGGTACGGATACTCCATTCGGGCTTGACCGCGGTGGTACCCGTCGCCAGCTCGAAACCCCATTGGTGCCAGGGGCAGTAGATGTATTCCAGGTCGCGCACCATGACGGAGTCACCCGGCGCGGTCTCGTCGACGATCGTGCGTCCCCGCGCTCGTCCGGAACACAGCGGCCCGCCCTGGTGGGGGCAGTAGTTCGCGATGGCGTAGAAGGTGCCGTTGACGTTGTAGACGCCGACTCCGTGCCGCCCGATCGGTACCAGTTTGTGTGTGCCCGGCGGGATTTCGTCTACGGTTGCGACTACGTGCTCGCGGCCCTGGGCGAGACGTGGCTCGGGCCGTTTGGTCTCCTCCGTCAATTCAGAGCACCCGGGTCTGACCCTCGAGGACCGGAACGGTCTCGGGCAGGTGATAGGTCGCGATGCCGTTCTTGTACATGACCGCGTCGCGGGCGTGCTTGGGCAGGTGCTTGACCAACCAGCGCGGGTCGTCGAACGTCCAGTGCGGGTAGTCGGAGGAGAAGAGCAGGATCTTCTCACACTCCATCCATTCCAGCGCGCGGGTGAGTTCCGTCTTGTCCTCCGGGTAGTCCAGCGGCTGGGTGGTGAACTTGATGTGGTCCTTGACGTACTCGGACGGCTTGCGCTTGATATCCAGCCACGACTTGCGTGCGTCGTAGATCGCGTCCATGCGCCACATCAGCGGCAGGATCCAGCTGAACGCGTGCTCGACGAAGACGATTCGCAGCGTCGGGAACCGGTCGAAGACGCCGTCAAAGATCAGGCTCATCACCTGATTGGCCGCCAGCAGCGAGTAGGTGACCATGAAGTCGTGGTTGTAGCTGGGGAACCCCACCGGCGGGATCGGCAGCTCATCGAACTGGCTGCGTGACAGGTGGCAGCTCACGGTGATGTCGTGCTTGGTGGCCGCCGCCCAGATTGGGTCGTACTTCGGGTGGCCCCAGGACGGCCGCGGCTCGGCCTTGATCAGGATCTGCGCCATGAAGGGGTGGCCGGCCCAGCGTTCGATTTCGCGGACCGACTCTTCCGGCTCCTCGATGGCGATGCAGATGGACCCGCGCCACCGTTCGTGCCAGTTGTTGTGGTTGTCCAGCCAGTGATTGGCCTGCCAGTCGTTCAGCGCGGCCGACATCGCATGCTGCGCTTCGGGAATGCGCGCCGGGTAGGCGGCGGGTTCTAGGATCGCGATGTCGGAGCCGGCCTCCATGATCAGCTGACGGAACGCCAAATCCGGGTCGCTGCAGGGGAACTCGCCGTTGGCGGGGAAGGAGTCCACGCGCATGGCGTAGGAGTGTGCGTAGTCCGGGGCGTCGTAGTAGATCTGCTCGCCAACGGAGCGAGTGAGGAAGTACTTGCTGCGCCACGGCTCGGGGATGTACGGGAGCAGCTCTCCGCGCTTGGGCGCCGGGTGGACATCCGAGTCGACGCAGCGGACGGCTATGCGCTCGGTAGCGGGGACCCGCTCCTGCGAATGGGTCAACGTCATCTGGCTCTCCTCAGTCTTTCGCGGTACTTCTACTCTGCGCTCACCCCGGCGGGAATGTCTATGCCGTAGAGCTGCGCCGCGTTGCGCCAGCACAGCTTCTCGCGCTGCTCGGCGGACAACGCGCTGGGCAACGTCGTGACATCACCGCACTGCCAGTGTGGATAGCTCGAGCCGAACATCACCATGTCCTCTTTACCGGTGAAGCCGAACCATTCGCCGGCGAACTCGACGTCGCCGGGGCCGTCGAGACTGCCCTGAACGAAGTACACATGGCCGGGCAGGTAGTCGCTGGGAATCCGCGGGGCCCATGGCGTCTGCTCCAGGTGCGGCCGGCCGAAGGTGTCCATCCGCCAGATGAACGGCGTGATGAAGTCGGCGGCGCCGTCGCCCCACACGAACTTGAGACCGTCGAACCGCTCGAAAACTCCCTCGGCGATCATGTTCATCTGGTGATACAGGTAGTTCAGCGCCATGAAGCTGACGTACTGCTCGTAGGTACGGGTGTTCCCGGACGGCGTCGGCGGAAACGCAATGCCCGAGCCGACTTCGATGTGCGCGGCGACCGGCAGCCCGGCGTCGACGGCGGCCTCCCAGATCGGCCAGAACTGCGGTTTGCCGTAGAGCTCGCGCGACTGCAGCGGGACGCCGATCTGCACCACCCGCGGGTGGGCGCGCCACCTCTCGATCTCGCGCAACGCGCCGGGGATGTCGTCGGGGTTGACCCGGATGGTGCCGCGGAATCGCTCGCCGAACTCGCTGGACTCCAGCCAGTTCGACACCATCATCTCGTTGTGCGCGGCGTGCAGCGCGCTGCCCAGGTGCCGGTCGGGCATGATGCCACGCGCCATCGGATGAAGGACCGCAACATCGACGCCGCGCTTCGAAAACAGTTCATTGGCAACGAAATCCGGATCCGAACCGGGGTACTGGCGGTCCGGCCCCTCGGTGTTGGGCGCGTACTCACCACCGGGGGCGCCGTACCAGTCCATCTCGTAGTCGGGGAACCCGCGGCTCTTGAACGGCTCGCGCAGGGTCTTCCGCAGCGCCTTGTTGGACGGGAAGAAGATGTGCACGCTCGCGTCGATCAGCGGTGTGCTGGTTCCGTCAGCGTGTGTGATCACGAGAGCCATCCTTCGGCTCCGCCGGCCGAAGCCGGCCGTGCGAGGTCATATGATAGCCAATCTAACATTTTCTGCAGCGGTCCATCAATGGGTTTCCGGTAAGCATTTCGTTTAATCATCATCCCTGGTAGCGGGGCGTTTTGCGATCCTCTGAGCAAGTCGGGTTCTTATTTCCGGATAATACCATTCTCCGGGTTGCGGACGGATGCGATCCTGGCTGCTCGCCACCACGACGGCCGGGTCACGACGGGCTACTTTGAAGACCCACCCACCGTGACGCCGGCGGCCCGCTCGAACGGTTTGATCACCGTCGTGAAATCGGAGTCGGGCCCTTCGGCGCGGACGAGCGCCTCCCACAGCCGGCCGACGGTCTCGGCAACCTCGGCGGGCACACCGAGCGCTCTGGCTTCGTCGAGGTACAGGCGCACATCCTTGAGCATCAGCCCGGTGGTAAAGCCGTAGTCGAAGGTGCGCGGCAGGATCGCCCGGGGGAACTTGTCGCGGCTCGCGCTCGTCGCACCCGACCCCGCATTGAGCACCTCGATCATCACGTCGGGATCCAAGCCGGCCTTGACGCCCATCACGACCACTTCCGCGGTCGCGGTCAAGACGTTCGCCGCCAGAATGTTGTTCGCCAGCTTCATCGTCTGCGCCGAGCCGGGCTTGTCGCCGACGTACACCGGCCGGCCCAGTGCTTCCAGCGTGGTTCGCACGGCGTCGAATTCGCCGCGCGGGCCGGACACCATCAGCGCCAGGGTCCCTTTCCCGGCACCGCGGACACCGCCGCTCACCGGGCAGTCCATCGCCACGATGTTGCGCTGCGCCAGCAGTCCGTTGATCTGTACCGCCATTTGGCTACCGACAGTGGACAAGTCGACAAAGCGCTGCACCCGCGCGCCTTCGATCACTCCAGCCGGCCCGGTGGCCACCTCGAGTGACGCTCCCGGAGTGGGCAGGCTGGCCAGCACCGTTTCGGCGTGATCGGCGACGTCTCGGGGGGATGAGGCCGGGCGTGCTCCCAGGGCGACGACGCGCTCGAGGGCCTCGCCGCGCGTGTCGAAGGCGACGACGTCATGGTTTTCTTCGATGAGGCGACATGCCATGGGAAGGCCCATGTTTCCGAGCCCGATGAATCCGACGTCCATGATGCTCCCCTTACCCCGATGGTGGCGACCCGCCGCGCCCGGCTCCGCCGCGCTAGCGATCGCCACTGCCCCGGTCCAGTTCGGCGAACGCCTCGTTCGCGATGCGAAAGCTGTCGACGGCGGCCGGCACGCCGCCGTAGATGGCCACCTGCAGCAAGACCTCGCGGATCTCCTCGCGGGTGACGCCGTTGGTCAGTGCCGCCTTGACGTGGGTGCGTAATTCGTTGGGCCGGTTGAGCACCGAGATCATCGCCAGGTTGAGCATGCTGCGGGTCTTTCGCGGCAGTTCCTCACGGCCCCACACGGCACCCCAGCAATATTCGGTGACGAGGTCTTGCAGGGGCCCGGTGAAGTCGTCCGCGTTGGCCAATGCGCGGTTGACGTACTCCTCGCCGAGCACCTCGGAGCGGATTCGGAGTCCCCGCTGGTAGGTTTCGCGATCCAATGTTTTCTCCTTCAAAGGCGAACGATGACGGTCTTGGTGGCGCTGAATGTGTCCAGGGCTTCATACCCCTTCTCGCGGCCATAGCCGGACCGCTGGAAGCCGCCGAACGGCAATTCCACTCCGCCGCCCGCGCCATAGGTGTTCACGTAGACCTGGCCCGCGCGGATCTGGGCCGCCAGCCGGTGCGCGCGGGCCAGGTCGGTCGTCCATACGGCGCCGAGCAGCCCGTAGGGCGTGCCGTTGGCCAACTCGATCGCCTCGTCTTCGGTGCGGAATCGGTTGACCGTCAGCACGGGACCGAAGATTTCCTCTTGGGCGATCGGCGATGCGGGGTCTGCTCCGTCGATGATGGTGGGGAGGAAGTAGGCGCCGTCGGTCAGCCGCGGGTCGCACGGAGGCTCTCCGCCGCAGAGGATTTCGCCTTCGTCGTTGTCGGTGAGCATGGATTGGACCCGATCCTGCTGCTTTCGGGAGATCAGCGGTCCGAGGTCGTGGTCCTCGATCCCGGGCCCGATTGTCGCCGATGTCAACCGTTGTCGGACCATCTCGACCACTTTGTCGTGAATCGCGTCGTGCACGAGCAGCCGCGATCCCGCCGAGCATGTTTGTCCGGCGTTCTGCAGAATCGCCTTCGTGATCGACTCGGCGGCGGCGACCAGATCCGCGTCGGGAAAGACGATTTGTGCGGACTTGCCGCCCAGCTCGAGGGTGGTGGGGACCACGCGCTCGGCGGCGGCATGAGCGACTATCGATCCGATCTGAGTCGATCCGACAAAACCGAGGTGGTCGACATCGGGATGCGCGGTAAGCGCCGCCCCGGCCTCGGCGCCGATGCCGGTCACCACATTGAACACGCCCTGCGGCAGGCCGGCCAGCTCCGCCAAAGTCGCGAATTCCACTGCCGTTCTGGGTGTTTCGTCGGCGGGCTTGACCACCGCGCAGTTACCCGCCGCGATGGCGGGAGCCACCGCGCGCGCGAGCAGTTGCATCGGGTAGTTCCAGGCGATGATGTGACCGGTCACCCCGAACGGCTCGCGTCGCGTGTACACGTGCAGATCCGTTGAGAGCGGGATGGTTTGGCCGTAGTAGGAGTCGACGGCGTGGCCGTAGAACCGGAAGTACCGCGCGGCGACGCGGGCGTCGGCGCGCGCCTGGCTCAGCGGCTTTCCGGTGTCCTCACACTCCATTCGGGCCAACCGCTCGCGGTCCTCGTCGATGGCATCGGCGATCCGTGTCAGCAGGGTGGCCCGGGTCTCCGGTGCTGTGTCCGGCCAGTGCTTCGACGCCGATCGCGCCGCCCGGACGGCGCGATCCACTTCATCGCTGCCGCCGCGCGCTACGGGCCCCAGGGATCGGCCGGTGGCCGGATCGATGTTGTCGTACACGTCCGGTGAGGACACGGATTCGCCGTTGATGAAGGACTGCGTGATGGTCACGGTGGCCCTGGCCTCTTTCGTCGCGCCGACGGGTATCTACACGTTAATGTATATTTCCGTGGTCACGACAACCCGGCGTGGACGCCCGACGCAGGCCGAAGCCAAGAAGCTGCAACAGAAGTTGCGCAGGGCGGCCGTGGCGACGTTCGTCAAGCACGGTTACGACGGCACCAGCATGGACGCGATCGCCAAGGCGGCCGGCATCACGCGGCGCACCCTGTATGCGCGCTATCCCGACAAGCGCGCGGTTTTCCTCGACGTCATTCCCTGGGCGCTCACCCGCAGGACGGAACGTGAAGGCACCCACGGAGTGGAAGAGGGTGATCTGCGGACCGCCCTGGTCGAGGTCGGCCGGGCCGGTCTCGAGCGGGCGACCGATCCGGACATCGTGCGCCTGAAGCGCATCGCGATGAACGAATCGGCACGGTTTCCCGAATTCGCGGTCAGTGCGCACTCCATGACCTGGTCCCCACGCCACCGCCAGGTCATGGACCTGCTTCGTCGCCACCAAGAGGCGGGGGCCATCGAGATCGATGATCTCGAGTTGGCCGCCGGTCACTTCATCGCACTGGTCGAGCACCTACCGGCGCGATTGGCCGACTGCGGAATCCATCGCAGTCGCGAGGAGGACGAGCACCACCTACAGCACGCCGTGGACCTCTTCCTGCGCGGCATCCTGCGTCGGGACTGAGCCGAGGCCGTCGAATCAACCAGGGAAGCAACGGAATCTGTGCGTAAATCGCGGCCACCCCTGGACCATTAATATACGATAGTGTTTACTTAACTGCGGTGGTGTCAACCTAGGGAGCGCCGGATGACCTCTGCAGTAGAGCGCCTGGTAGCGATGGTCGGAGCGAAGGACTGCTTCGACATCGAGCCCACCGAACTGCTGCCCCTGCAGTTGCAAGCGGCCAACGAGCGGTTCGAGGCCCAGTCGCGACGCATTCCGCTGTTGGCCAACCGCGCGGAATCGGGCGGGGTCGAGCGCATCAAGCAACCCGCCGACCTGGTGCCGTTGCTGTTCGCCCACACCACGTACAAGACGTACGTCGAGGGCTGGCTCAGCGACGGTCGGTGGGACCGCATGGGCAAGTGGCTGGCCACCGTCTCCACCCGTGACGTCGACGGCCTCGACACCGGTGGCGTGCAGACGCTGGACGACTGGCTGAAGCGGCTGGAGACCGTCGGCCATTACCTGTCGTGTTCGAGTGGTACGACCGGCAAGCCCGCGATGCTGTCGTGCACCGAGGGCGACATCGAACTCTCGGCGCGGATCAACGTCGAGGCGCTGCTGTGGGCGACGGGCTTGACCCGCGGCGAGGATCGCAAATTCCTGGGCCTGGGCCCACAATTCGCCGCTCCCCGTGAGGATGCGATCCGCCAGGCGATGGTCGACTGTTTCTCGTCGAAATATCCGCCCTACCAGTTCGGCGAGGGCGAACCGATCACCGTCGGGTCGATGGTCGACATGATCACGTTGCGGCGCAAACTGGCCGACGGTACCGCACGCCCGAGCGAAATCGCGGACTTCGAACGCATCGCCGCGCGACGGGGCGCCGACATGGAGGCTTCGGCCAAGAAGGCCGTCGACGCGGTGATCGAGGCCCGGGCCGTGCCGCTGCTGGCCACCGGCATGTTCGCCACCTTGTATCAGATCGCGGAAGGCATTCGCGCCAACGGACACGGCGGTGACGATTTTCATCCCGGCAACGCGATGATGGTCGCCGGCGGCCTCAAAGGTGCTGTGCTGCCGGACAATTACCGCGAATACGTCTTGGACACGTTCAACGTCACGGAGGACCGGCTGTATCACGCTTATAGCATGCGTGAGATCAACGCGACCTTCCCGCTGTGCTCCGCGGGGCGGTATCACGTGTCGCCCTGGGTGATCATGCTGCCGCTGGATACTGCCGGCGAGAAATTGCTGGATCCGGCCGATGGCGAGATCGAGGCGCGGGCAGCCTTTTTCGACGCGTCGATCGAGGGCCGCTGGGGTGGCGTGATCAGCGGGGACCGGGTCAGTGTCAGCTTCGGCAAGTGTCGCTGCGGCCACCGGGGGCCGACGGTGGGCCGCGAGATCACCCGGTACGCCGATCTGCCCAGCGGCGACAAGATCACCTGCGCGGGCAGCATCGACGCCTACGTGCGGGGTGTCGCATGACCACATTGGTGGCGCCACACTTCGTGCGGGGCGTATTGGTCGAAGGGGAGGCGGACCGTCACCGGTCGCGCGACCTGGGCGCCGATTTCGTCACTCCCGCAATCGATCTCGATGCGCTCGTCATGCCACGGTCGCAGCTGCCGCCGCTGCTGGACGTCAAGCTCGCGGAGATCGTCGACTTCCTGGTGGAAACCGGCGAGCGCCTGCATCTGGATCGCAACCCGCACCTGCAGCAATGCCTGGAACTGATCGCGGCCACGAATCCGTTGCCGCGGCGCGTGGTGGAGAATCTCTATCGCCAAGCCCCGATGTATCTGAGCAGGCCGCTGCTGAACAGCATGATCGATTCGAACTTCGCCGATCGCGAGGCGCTGGACGGGTGGGTCGAGCGCGTCGACGTTCACGGCAACAAGGGGGCGGTACGCGCCTTCCCGTCCCGAATGATCCACATGCTGGCGGGCAACGCCCCGTCGGGCTGCGTCGCCTCGATTGCGCAGGGCGCCCTGGTCAAGGCTGTCAACGTGTTCAAGCTGCCCTCGAGTGACCCCTTCACCACGGTGGCGGTGCTGCGGACCATGGCCGAAATAGATCCGAAACACCCGGTGGTGCAATCGATGTCGGCGATCTACTGGCGGGGCGGTGACACCACCATCGAGCGCACGCTCTACCGGCCGCAGTACTTCGACAAGATCGTCGCCTGGGGAGGCGGCGAGGCGATCAACCACGTGATCCAGTACCTGGGCCCGGGCATCCAACTGATCTCCTTCGACCCCAAGTCCTCGATCTCGATGATCGGGCGCGAGGCTTTCGAGTCCGAGGACTGCGTCACCGACGTCGCCGATCGCCTGGCGGCCGACACCACGGTGTTCAACCAGGAAGCCTGCCTGGCGAGCCGCTTCGCATTCGTGGAAGGTGAACGGCCCCAGGTCGAATCGTTGTGTGCGGCGGTGGCGCAGCGGCTGGCCGTGGACCGCGATTTCGCCTCGGCCGTGGGGCCGCCGCTGTCGTCGGAGGTGCGCGACGAGATCCAGGTGATGGAGGCCATGGGCGACCTCAAGGTCTGGGGCGGCTTCGACGGGCGTGGCCTGGTGATCCTTTCGGACCGTCCCGTCGAATTCCAGCCCACCAACAAGACATCGAACCTCGTCATGGTCCCGTCGCTCGACGACGCGGTCCGCCATGTCAACGTCGCCACTCAAACCATCGGTGTGTACCCCTACGAACGCAAAGCGCAACTGCGGGATCGGCTGGCAAGCGCGGGCGCCCAACGACTGTGCCGGCTGGGAACCGCGAACGCGCACGTGCTCGGTAGCCCGCACGACGCGATGTATCCGTTGCAGCGGTTCGTGCATTGGATGGGCGACGACGACATCGCGGCGACCGACGGGTGAGCCCCGCCGCCGCTGCACGCTAGGTTGCGTGAGGGAGCCAGAGCTAAGGAGCGGCAATGACCGGAGCAACCGCGGACGTCTGGGAAGTGATGTCCACCGCCCGAACCATCCGGCGCTTCACCGACGAGCCGGTGGACGATGCGACGCTGGCGCGCTGCCTCGAGGCGGCGAGGTGGGCCCCTTCCGGCGCCAACGCGCAGGGCTGGCGCTTCGTGGTGCTGCGCTCGCCCGAGCAGCGGGCCGTGGTGGCCAAGGCCGCGGCCCACGCGCTGGACGTGATCGAGCCGGTCTACGGCATGAGCCGGCCCGCCCCCGACGACAACAGCCGCCGCGCCCGCACCTACCGCGCGACGTACGAATTGCACGACCGCGCCGGCGAATTCACCTCGGTTCTGTTCGCCCAGGCGCACTACCCGACCGCCTCGGAACTGCTGCTGGGCGGTTCGATTTTTCCGGCCATGCAGAATTTTCTGCTGGCCGCCCGCGCGCAGGGGCTGGGCGCGTGCCTGACCAGCTGGGCCTCGTACGGCGGTGAACAGCTGCTGAGACAGGCCGTCGGCATACCGGAGGGCTGGATGGTCGCCGGCCACATCGTGGTCGGCTGGCCGAAGGGCAATCACGGGCCGCTGCGCCGCCGCCCGCTCGCCGAGTTCGTGAACCTCGACCGCTGGGACAACGCCGCCGACGACCTTGTGACCAGCGGTTAGGTCGCCGCAGGAATTCCGCTCGTCACCGGCCTTCCGGTGACCCCATGCCCGGAATCCGAGATTATTACTTCCGCAACCGAGAATGTTATTCTCGCCTGACAGTCACGACGAGAGGCGGCGCGGATGCTGTTGGAGTTCGATGCTGATCAGCGACTGTGGCAGGACACCGTGCGCGACGCCGTCGCGAAGCAGTGCCCGCCGTCGCTGGTGCGCAGCGTGGCCGAAGAGGGCGTCGACCCGAGCCCGCTGTGGAAATCGTATGTAGACCAGGGTTGGACCGAGCTCAGCGAAGCGGACAGCGCCGTCGAGCTGGCCATCGTGCTCGAGGAACTCGGCCGCGCCACCGACCCCACCCCGTTCCTGGCGACGATGAGCCAGTTCGCGCCGCTCGCCGGGGACCGATTCGACCCGCACCAGTCGGGCACCGCGGTCTACGGCGGGGTCGCGGCGCACCGCGACGCCGAGGGCTGGGTGCTCGACGGCACGGCTCGCCATGTGCTCGACGGTGACCGCGCGGATCGGCTGGCCGTGGTGACCGACGCGGGGGTGTTCCTCGTGGAATCCAGTCAGGTATCGGCCCGGCGCTCGGCGGTGTTCGACCCGGTGCTGCACGTCGCCGACCTGTCGTTCGCGGAGGTTCGGGTGCCCGACAGCGAGCGGCTGACGGTCAATGCCGAGCGCGCGCATCACTTCGCGCTGACCGGCATGGCCATCACGATGGTCGGCGCCTGCCAACGCATCCTCGACCTGGTGCTCGAGCACGTCAAAAGCCGTCAGCAATTCGGCGTGGCGATCGGCTCGTTCCAGGCCGTGCAGCACAAGGCCGCCGACATGCACGTCGCGGTGGAACGCGCCCGCGCCCTCGCGTACTTCGCCGCGCTGACGATCGCCGCCGACGATCCCCGCCGCCGGCTGGCGGCCGCGATGGCCAAGGCATCGGCGGGGGAGTGCCAGTCGCTGGTGTTCCGGCACGGCCTACAGCTGCATGGGGCAATGGGATTCACCTGGGAAAACGACTTGCAGTTCGCGCTGAAACGAGCCAAAGCGGGTGAGCTGATGCTCGGCGGCGCGGCGGAGCACCGGGCGCGGATCGCGGAGGAATACCGTGCAGCTGACTTTTGATTCCGACGTCGAGGATTTCCGGGCGGAGTTCTCGGCGTTCCTCGACGAAAACCTGCCTCCCGCAAGCGAAACGCTGGAGCGGCCCCGGTCGGTCTCGCACATGCCGCAGTGGGCGCGCGAGTGGCAGCGGCTGTTGTTCGACAACGGCTGGCTGCTGCCCAGCCAGCCACCGGAATTCGGTGGCCGCAACGCAACGGTCATTCAGCAGTTCGTCTACCTCGAGGAACTCAGCCGTCGCCGGATCTACCACAGCTTCAACCCGCAGGGCGTGAACATCGTTGGGGCGTCGCTGTTGTCGTTCGGCAGCGACGAACAGAAGCGCCGCTGGGCGGTGCCGATCCTGCGGGCCGAGATCACCGCGTCGCTCGGGATGAGCGAACCGAGCGCGGGCTCCGACCTGGCGTCGTTGCGGACCCGCGCGGTGCGCGACGGCGATCACTTTGTGGTCAATGGGCAGAAGGTGTGGACCTCGGGTGCCCACGACGCCGACGTCCTGTTGACGTTCGTCCGCACCAACCCAGATGCGCCGAAGCACAAGGGAATCAGTGCGCTGATCATTCCCACCGACACGCCGGGCCTGGTGCGCCGTCCGTTCCCATCGATCTGCGGCATCGACGATCTGGATTTCAACGAGGTGTTCTTCACCGACGTGCGGGTGCCGGCCGAGAACCTGGTCGGCGAGCTCGACCAGGGTTGGCGGGTGGCCAACGGATCGCTGGGGCACGAACGCACGATGATGTGGCTGGGTTTCGCCGATCGGCTCGAGAACATGATCGACGACTTCCATCCCAGCACCGAGGTCGAGCGCGACCAGTACGCCAGCACGATCATGGACAGGCAGGCGCTGCGCCTGTTGGGTTCGGCGGCGCTGGCCCGCGCCGCGCGCGGTGAAGATGACGTGGCCGCGATCTCGGTGCTCAAGCTGCTGGGTTCCGAAGCCGAGTTGCGTGGCATGGAACTGGCGTTGACGTCCGCGGGATCCGAGGGGCTCGTGCATCCCGGGCTGACGGGCCCGTATGCCCACATGAACCTCGACCACTACTTCGCCAGCTGGTTCGAGCGTTACGCCCGCAGCTTCTCCGGGACCATCGCCGGCGGTACCTCCGAGATTCAGCGCAACATCATCGCCCAGCGGGTGCTCGGCCTGCCGCGCGGCTAGCGCGGTCAAAGGGCTTGCTGAGAGACGTTGCCGGCCAACGGCGTCCGGGGCACACCCGGAGTGCCCAGCTGACCTGCCAGCCACGGCAATGCGGTGGCAAACACCGTGCCGGCGGTCGGCCAGTCGTGCTTTCCGGGCTGGGCGACCACCGCGCAGTCGATGCCGTTCGCCCGGCCGAGCTGGCACAGGGAGGCGGCGGCCGCGGCCGGGTTGCCCGGGTCGGAGGCCGCACCTCGGCTTGCGACGGACAGCGCGGCGTTGTCGACGATGGTGATGTTGCGATGCGGCGTCGGCGAACCGCCAGAGGTGATCGCGAACCAGCCGGACACCCCGGAGTAGCGGCCATGCCGATTGATCACCGTGGTCGGGTCGAACTTCGCCCACGCGTTGGCGTCGCCGTCGAAGAGGTTGGCGATGGTTTGTTCCCTGGTTCCGGTGTTGGGGGTCAGGTCGCCCTCGATGTCGACGAACGAGCTGAACATGTCGGGGTGCATGACGGTGAGATCCACTGCGGTCGTCCCCCCCATCGACCAGCCGACGATGCCCCACCGGGACGGGTCGGGGCTGACCCCGAAGTTCGAGATCATATAGGGTACAACGTCTTTGGTCAGATGGTCGGCCGCATTGCCTCGGGTACCGTTGACGCCTTCGGTGTCATTGTCGAACGCCCCGCTCGGGTCCACGAACACCAGCACCGGCGCGTTGCCGTCGTGCGCGGCCGCAAAAGCGTCGACAGTCTGCACGGCGCTGCCGGCGCGCACCCAGTCGGCGGGTGTGTTGACCATGCCGCCGATCATCATCACCGTCGGAAGCTGCGGCGGCGGGGAACTCGCAAACCACGCGGGCGGCAGGTAGACGAGTTCCTCGCGGTGCTTGAAATGCGATGCGTCATCCGGAATCTGCACCGACACGAGGCTGCCGTGCGGCGGCTTGGTTCGCTTCGCCGCCAACGCGATCACGGCGGCCTTGTCGGTCTGGTTGGGCAACCGAGCTGAGGTGATCTGCTCCCACGCGCTCTGCACGGTTTGGAAGTAGCCGACCCATTGGTTGAGCACGAGCAGCGAGCAGAGCAGGCACAGCGGCACCGCCAGCATCGACAGCGCACGTCGCCACCACCGTGCGCCGCGCCAGCCGAGGATTAGCACCGCCGCGGCCATGCCGACCAGCGCGATCCACACATACAGCGCGTCCGGTGCCGACTTGGAGGCGCCGTCGGCGATGAGGGCGTGCGCCCCGACAGCCGTCATGACTCCGGCGACGGCGGCGGCCGGCAGCCACAGCAGACGCCAACGACGCGAGCGCCACCCCGCGGCGATCCCCAGCGCGATCGGCGTGACGATCTGGGCCGTGATCGGCACCCACCCGTGGATCAGAGATATGTGGTTGCCCAGAAGCGACATGGCGATTCCTCCTCTCAGCTGCGTGCGATCCAGCTGCGTGAGAAAAGGATCGGATGCCGACCTCGGCGGATCCTTGATGGATTCTTGGGCGGCGTATCGGGGTGGCCGGGCGGCGCCACAACCTCGGGTGTGAACTGATGGCGTCGCGTGTGCAGCCACGGCGGCTGCCGTCGGCGTGTCGCCGCCGTCAGCTCAGCGTCAAAACCGTGGGTTCACACTCGACGGTCGAACGGTTGAAGCGGCTCAGACCGGATCGAACTTGGTGATCAGCCAGCTGCCGTTGACCCGGGTCAGACTCACCAGCACGCTGCTCGATGCCATCGCGGGGTCGGGATTGTCCTTGCTCGTGGTGCTCTGGTCGACCAGCACCAGCACCACGGCCGAATTCGGATGCAGTTCCTGCACCGCGGCCCCCAGCACCCTGGCGTTGGTTTTCAGTGACTTCTCCTTGGCCGCCGGAGCCACGATTTGTTCGGTGAACTGGTTGTAGTACGACAAGAAGTCGCCGGACAGGTGAGTCTTGGCGGCGGCGAAGTCTTTGTCGAGTGTGTCGGGCGAGTACGACAGCAACGCGACCGTTCCGTCGGACGCCGCGTTGGCGACCGCGCTCGCGACGGTGGGGTCGGTCTGCTTATCCGGCCGGTACTGCTTGAAATACAGCCATGTCGCCGCGCCACCGGAAAGCAGCAGCAGCACAAGCAGAACCACGGGAACGACCTTCACCTTGCGCCGCGCACGTGGAGCGCTACTTTCCTCGCGGACGGCGTCCTCGGCAGAGTCCTCGACGGTGTCGATGCTGGGCTTGTCCTCGCTCATGGAATGAACTCCACGTTGGACATCTTGTATTGCCCGCCGTCGTTTTTGACGGTCACCTTGAGCCGCCAATTGCGTGGTGCGTCTTTGGCGCCCGCGGCGTTGGTGACGTGCGATGTCGCCGCGACGAGAACCAACGCGAAATCCCCGTTGATGGATTGCAGGGCCGCCGCATTAACAGTTCCTTGGGTGACCACTTTGGACTGCTCCACCACAGTCGTGAAATCTTTTGCCCGCGCTTGGAAGTCGTCATGGAACTGGCCGGTCGAGCTGTCGATCACCCGCTGGACGTCCTCCTTGGCCTTGTTGAAGTCCATGGAAGTCAGGTTGACGACGCCTTGTCGGGCCCCCGCGATGAAATTCGCGGCGCGCTGGTTGCGCTCGACGGTTTCATGACGCTGCCACATCATGTATCCGCTGGCCGCGACGAAGGCACAGATGAGGAGTATGACGACAGCCTTCCATGCCACGGACCACGAGGGCAGCCGCAGGCGTCGCCGAGAGCGGGCAGGCTTGGATTGCGATTCTGCGTCTTCGGTGGTGCCGTCGGAGACTTCTTCCTCGGTTTCCGCTTCGTCGGCGTCGGTCGCTTCCGCGGTATCGGCAACTTCGTCAGCGGCCGTCGCCTCGTCGGTCGCCGGCTCACCGGTGACGGTTGCGTCCTCGTCGGCGTCCGGGGCTTCTTCGACGGTCTCGGTCTCGGTCTCGGTGTCGGTCTCTTCCTGAGCTTGGGCCAGCGCTTCGCGCCGGAGCCGGGCCGCACGGGCGCGGGCGCGCGCCGCGGCGGCCAGCGCCTCGGCTTCGGCTGCCTCGGCCTCGGCTTCCTCGAGCAATGCCCTTGCCTCGGCTTTCGAGGTGGCCGAATCGTGTGGCGCTTTTTTCGCGTCAGCCATCGTGCTTACTGACTCCTGTACGTCTCACGCGGCTACCATCGCACGAGCGAGAACGGCCAACTGTTGGAGCCCCCCGGTCCGCCGCCGCAGCCGGTGTCGAACGTCGAGTCGACCTGACCCGCCAGCGTCACCGGATCCCACGAGTAGACGTCATGCGAGGGAAAGAACTGGACCACGCAACGCACACCGAAGGGATCGTCAGCGGCCATGACATAGCGGCCGTCGGTCAGGTGGGCCTCCCCGCGCCAGGGCGCGGCCTGCCCGTTGGGCTGCGGCGTTGCGTACACCTGCAGGCATCCCGGCGCTGGATGAACGCACGGGTTGATCGACCAGATCCAGCTGTGGCCGGGATCCCGGTTCGTGTCCACCCGGTAATTGGAATACAGCATGTCCGCGTGGGCGCTCGGCGTGACGGTCAGCGCAGCCATGGCAAGCGCAAGGCTCATTGCGAAAGTCTTCACCGATGCGTCTCCCTCTCTGCGCACGTGCCTGGCCCAAATATAGGGCGCTGTCATGCCGAACAGGCCTAGTCGGAAAAACTGCGGCGGTGCCGCCCGGTCGTCCGCG
The DNA here is from genome assembly GCF_054660795.1 of Mycobacterium sp. MUNTM1. Lineage (NCBI taxonomy): Bacteria > Bacillati > Actinomycetota > Actinomycetes > Mycobacteriales > Mycobacteriaceae > Mycobacterium > Mycobacterium sp. MUNTM1. The sequence goes on along the minus strand of NZ_BAAGDE010000009.1, from coordinate 28,943 downwards.
CCCACTCAGTCGATGACGGCGGCTTCCTTGCGTTCGGTGATCGGCCGGGCCAGTTCTTGCTCGTCGCAGATGCGTTGCAGCTTCTCCAGCGTCTCGTCCAGGCCGGCTCCGACCTTGCGGCCGGGCGTGAAGGTGGCCGGCAGCTTACGCATGCCCTGGATGACACCGATCGTTTCGTAGTGGACCGTGCCCTCTGGATCGCACCGGTAATCGGGCATCCGGTCGAGGACCGCGGTCAGCATGGATTTGAACACGGTGCGTGCCACGTTCGAGCCGATGCACCGGTGAACGCCCAGCCCGAAGCTGAAGTGCCGGTTGCCCTTACGGTCGAGGATGATCTGGTCCGGGTCGTGGAACACCGAGGGGTCGCGGTTGGCCATCGCCCACGAAATCCAGAGTCGCTCACCCTCTTTGAACTGCGTGCCGTCGAGCTCGGTGTCGTCGGCAAAGGTCCGGCCATCGCCGGGCGCCGGGGTGAAGTAGCGCAGGAACTCCTCGGTCGCGGGGTCGAGCAGGGTCTTACGCTCGTTGCTGAGCAGCTGTCGTTGCTCGGGGTGTTCCGAAAGCCATTCCAGTGAATGGGCGGTCAGGGCGGTCGTGGTGTCGAAGCCACCGCCGATGACCAGGCCCAGGTTGCCGAGGATTTCCAGGTCGGGGGCCGGCTCACCGTCGATGCGCATCTCGAGCAGGCCGTTCACGATCCCGGGCCGAGGATTCTCGCGGATCTCGTTCATGTTGTTGATCATGTCGATGCCCATTTCCCGGTGCATCGCGGTGACGCGCTCGATGTCGGGGGAGTGCTCGGGCGTATACACCGCCGCGTGCACCGGCTCGCTGTACATGTTCCACTTCTTCAGCGGGATGCCCAGCATTGCCAGCGTGAAGACGGCGGGCACGATGTTGGCCAGGTCGTCGACGAAGTCGATGCGGCCACCCTCGATCTTCTCGTCGAGGCAGGCGCGGGTCACGTCGTCGATGAAGGGTTCCCAGCGCTTGATCGCCGCCGGCGACAGGTACGGGTTGAGCACGGTTCGGTAGGTGCGGTGCTCCGGGTCGTCCATCTCCAAAATCCCGCCGCGCACCGCGCTGACCCGGCTGGCCGTGGGGATCGAAATGCCCTTGTAGCCGCGGCGTTCGCCGTGGATGTCGTGATCGTTGGAGACGGCGGGGCAGCGGGCCAGCTCGAACACCTCGTGGCTGCCGGCCGCAACCCAGTGCCCGCCATAGGTTTCCGTCCAGGCCATGGGGCACTTGGCGTGCATCTCTTCGGTGATCGCCTTGAACTTCGACCGGTACTCCGAGGAATGCCGGTCGAAGTGGTACCGGTTCTTCTTGCGGTCGCTGTCATTGACGACGTCGTCGACACTCAACGCTGCAGTCTCCCTACGTGTTTGGATGCCCGAGTACCGTGCCGCTCAGGCGTCGTCGGTGATCATGATGGCCTGCTCCGGACAGGACTGCGCGGCTTCACGCACCTGGTCCTCGCGATCGGCGGGCACCACCTCGTCGATTGCCGATGAACTGCCGTCAATGTCGCTGAGCTGGAACGATTCCGGAGCGATCATCGCGCACAGGGTGTGGCCCTGGCACCGCTGCGAATCCACCCAAACCTTCACGGGCTGTCTCCTCTCACACTGGTTGCCGGGCACCGCTGACGAATCGCCACCGCTCAGGTGTTTCGACCGCCGTTGACACCCAAGATCTGACCGGTGATGTAGCCGGCTTCCTCGGACACCAGAAATGCGCATGCCGCCGCGATGTCCTCGGGGGTTCCCATCCGGCGTACCGGGGTCCGCGCGATGGTCTCGTCGATGTTGCCGAGGAATCCGTTCTTCTCGGCCGCGCGCAGCATCGGGGTGTCGATGAAGCCCGGCGGCACCGCGTTGACGGTGATGCCCTTGGGCCCGTACTCGAGTGCGAGCGACTTCGTCAGGCCGTTGACCGCCGACTTGGCCGCCACGTAGTGACTCATATAGGGAGCACCCGAATGCGTGCTCGACGACGAGATGTTGACGATGCGTCCCCAGCCCGCCTCGACCATGTCAGGCAGCACCGCCTGGACGGTATGGAAGACGCCGTTGAGGTTGACGTCGATCACCCGGTACCAGTCCTCGAAGCTGATGTTGTTGAACTTCTTGAACCCGTCGAGGCCGGCCGCGTTGACCAGAACCGTCACGGGCCCGAGCTGAGTGCGAATGTCCGACAGCGCCGCATCGACCTGCGACCGGTCCGTGACGTCGGCCGTGAAAGCGAAGTCGACTTCCGACGGACGCAGGTCGATGGAGGCGACGTTCAAGCCGTCGGCGCGCAGGCGTTGCGCGACGGCCAGACCGATGCCGGACCCGCCACCGGTGACTACCGCAGTCTTCATGTTGAGGCCTCTGCTCCGAAGGGGGCCATTTCAGTCACAAAGAATCTCCCTTACAATTATGAGAACCTTACTCTCCACGCCGAGCGGCGTGCAACACGCGCACAACACCGCGTCCAGCCTGCAGGGAGAGGCCCAGGCCGACGGCGTACTGCCAGTTGAGGCGCAGGTCAGCACGCCGATCTCATTCCTGAGAGTTTCTTGAATTATCGAAACTCGAATGTAAGATTCGCCGGGGAAGAGAATGAAGTTATCGTGATCGCCACCACACTAGGGGGTACGGAATGCCTGCCCAGGACACGGCAAAGCCCGCCACTGGGACAGCAGTGACCATCGCGTTTGCCGTCTCAGCGAAGGGAGCCGGCGCATGAGGCCGCTCGAAGGCATCCGCGTCCTTGAAGTCGCCATGTACGGGTTCGTCCCGTCGGCGGGCGCCGTGCTCGCCGAATGGGGCGCGGACGTGGTCAAGGTTGAACACGCGGTGACCGGTGATCCCCAGCGCGGGCTGCGGCAGACCGGGATGCTGCGCGTCGAGGGCGATCCCAACCCGAACATCGAGCACGCCAACCGCGGCAAGCGCAGCATCGGGCTGGACATGTCGGTGCCCGAGGGCAAGGAAGTGCTCTACGAGCTGGCCCGTCGCGCCGATGTCTTCCTGACCAGCTTCCTGCCCGACCACCGGCAGAAGTTCGGCATCGACGTCGACGACATACGGGCGATCAACCCCAAGATCGTCTACGCACGCGGGAGCGCCCTGGGCCCGCGCGGCGAAGAGTCCACCAAGGGTGGCTACGACATGACCGCCTTCTGGTGCCGGGCCGGAACCGCCGCCACCATCACTCCCGCCGGCATGCCGGGCATGATCGCGCCGCCCGGACCGGCGTACGGCGACACCATCTCGGGTACCAACCTCGCCGGCGGCATCGCGGCGGCGCTGCTCAAGCGTGAGCGCACCGGCGAACCGTCCGTCGTCGACGTGTCTCTGCTGGGCAGCGGGCTGTGGTCGATGGGACACACCGTGGCGCTGACAAAACATTTGAACCAGCGGCTGGAGGCGCCGCCGCCCGGCGTGCACGGCGCCCCCAACAACCCATTGGTGGGGCTGTACACGACGTCCGACGGCCGCTATATCTCCTTCGTGATGATGCAGCCCACCAAGTTCTGGGCCGACGTGTGCCGCCACGTTGACCTGCCGGAGCTGGCCGACGATCCGCGCTTCGACACGGTGGAGAACATCGCCGCCAACACCGCCGACGCGGTGGAGTTGCTGACCAAAGCCATCGCCACCCGCACGCTGGCCGAGTGGAGCGAGCGCTTCGCCACGCTCTCCGGGCCGTGGGCACCCGTGCAGGACACCCTGCAGGCGGCCGACGACGCGCAGATCCGCTCGAACGAGTACATGGTCAAGGCGGGCGAACTCGAGCTGGTGGCCAACCCGGTACAGTTCGACGTCGCAGCGCCACAGACCGGGCCGGCCCCCGGGTTCGCAGAGCAGACCGACGAGATCTTGATGGAGCTCGGCCTCGACTGGGACCGGATCATCGAACTCAAGACGGCCGGCGCCGTCACCTAGGACTGGAGCAGCACTGACATGCTTGAGCCGACCGTCGCTTCCGTTGGGACGCAGTTACCTTGCCTCACTGCGCCGGCCGCGAGATGCGCGATAACGGTTATGCATTTTTTGCTCCGCCTGGACTCGGCATGAGTCATAATCGCCGGACGCTTCAAGACGTGGAGCCCCTCGTTTTGCGGCGCCATTTCACGCGACGGAACGGAGGTCTGTGGTGAGCGGACTCGCGGCTGTCGCATCGCAGACGGACGCCCGAACATGGCTGCCCGCTGAGCATTTCGCCCTCGTCAGCGCACCTATACAGCTGTCAATTAAGCCGAATGTACCGCACTCGTTGCGCCACAACAAGACTGTCGGTCTCGTAGCTTGGGAAGGGGCCGCCGCCGATGGCAACCAAGGGAGCTGACCACTGGTCGACGGGATTGCCCGCGCTCAAGCTCAAGTTCGACTTCTCTGGGCCGATGCACGCCGTCGGAGCGTTGTTCGCAATGTCGGCCGATGCGGTCAAGTTCCTGTTCCGCCGGCCGTTTCAGTGGCGTGAGTTCTTGGAGCAGTCCTGGTTCGTCGCGCGGGTGTCGCTGGCCCCGACCTTGTTGGTGGCGATCCCGTTCACCGTTCTGGTCAGCTTCACGCTCAACATCCTGTTGCGTGAATTGGGCGCGGCGGATTTGTCCGGTGCGGGTGCCGCGTTCGGTGCGGTAACCCAGCTCGGCCCGTTGGTCACGGTGTTGATCGTGGCCGGCGCGGGTGCGACCGCAATGTGCGCGGACCTGGGTTCGCGAACGATTCGCGAAGAGATCGACGCGATGGAAGTGCTGGGCATCAACCCGATCCAGCGGTTGGTCACACCACGAATGCTGGCTTCCGGTCTCGTCGCCTTCCTGCTCAACAGCCTCGTCGTCATCATCGGCGTCCTTGGCGGCTACGTCTTTTCGGTGTTTGTCCAAGACGTCAATCCCGGGGCCTTCGCCGCGGGCATCACCTTGCTCACCGGCGTGCCCGAAGTGGTCATCTCCTGCATCAAGGCAGCCCTCTTCGGTCTCATCGCGGGATTGGTCGCGTGCTATCGGGGCCTGTCGATCACCGGCGGTGGCGCCAAGGCCGTCGGCAACGCGGTGAACGAAACCGTCGTTTACGCCTTCATGTCCCTGTTCGTCGTCAACGTGGTCGTCACCGCGATCGGCATCAAGATGACGGCGAAGTAGGGGCTGCACATGGCGCTGAGGGCCGCGTATCCGCGATTAACCCGCCAACTCGAGAGGCCGGTCGCCCTGATGGGGCGGATCGGTGACCACACCCTGTTCTACGGCAAAGCGCTCGCCGGGGTGCCGTTTGCGGCCACCCACTACACGCGCGAAGTCGTCCGGCTGATCGCCGAGATCAGCATGGGCGCGGGCACTTTGGCGATGATCGGCGGAACCGTGGTGATCGTCGGCTTCCTGACGCTGGCCGCAGGCGGCACGCTGGCCATTCAGGGTTACACCTCGCTGGGCAACATCGGCATCGAGGCGCTGACGGGCTTTTTGTCCGCGTTCATCAACGTGCGTATCGCGGCACCGGTGGTGGCCGGGATCGGTCTGGCGGCCACGTTCGGTGCCGGGGTGACCGCTCAGCTGGGTGCCATGCGGATCAACGAAGAAGTCGATGCGTTGGAGAGCATGGCCATTCGGCCGGTTGCCTATCTGGTGAGTACCAGGATCCTGGCGGGAATGATGGCCATCACGCCGCTGTACAGCATCGCGGTCATCCTGTCGTTCGTGGCCAGTCAGTTCACCACGACGTTTTTGCTCGGCCAGTCGCAGGGGCTGTACCAGCACTACTTCAATACGTTCCTGAACCCGATCGACTTGTTGTGGTCGTTCCTTCAGGCCATCCTGATGGCGCTTACCATCCTGCTGATCCACACCTATTACGGCTATTTCGCGTCGGGCGGGCCGGCCGGTGTCGGCAACGCGACCGGCAACGCGGTGCGTACGTCGCTCATCGTCGTGGTGTCCGTGACGCTGTTGGTCTCGCTTTCTATTTACGGCACGAACGGCAACTTCAACCTGTCCGGTTAGCAGAGGAGGTGAAACAGCAGTGACGCAGAATGTTCCAGCGGGTCGCGGCGCGGTCGCGGGCCGACCGGCGCGCACCGGCCATGCGCGGCCGCCCGCCGGACGGAATTACCTGCCGCCCTTGCTCGGACTGGCCACCGTCCTCATCATCGGTCTGATCTTCGCCGTAGCGGTGGGTCTGTTTCAGGGCTCCTTCACCGAAACCGTTCCGGTCACGGTGATCTCGCAACGAGCCGGCCTGGTCATGAACCCGGACGCCAAGGTCAAGTTGCGCGGCGTGCAGGTGGGCAAGGTTTCCTCGATCGAGCCGCTGCCCAACGGCGAGGCGGCCATTCACTTGGCGATGGACCCGTCGCAGATGCACTTCATCCCCGGCAACGTGCTCGTGAACATCGCGTCATCGACGGTGTTTGGCGCGAAGTCCGTCGAGCTGGTGCCACCCGACCAGCCCTCGGCGCAGCGGCTCCGCGCCGGCCAGACGCTGCAGGGGCAGCACGTCATGGTCGAAATCAACACGGTGTTCCAGCAATTGGTGTCGGTGCTGAGCCACATCGACCCGCCGAAGCTCAATGAGTCACTGGGCGCGCTGGCACAGGCGTTCAGCGGGCGGGGCCCACAGCTTGGCCAGTCGCTGAGCGACCTGGATTCGTTCCTGGCCAGGCTGGAGCCCAGCCTCCCCGCCTTCCGTCATGACCTCGCGGTTTTACCGGCGGTGTCCAACGCCTATGCCGACGCGGCACCCGACCTGGTGAAGACCGCGGCCAACGCGACCAGGATCAGCAAGACGCTCGTCGATGAGCAGCACAACCTGGATGCGTTGCTGATCAGCGCGATCGGCTTGGCCGACATCGGCAACGACGTCTTGTCGACGAACCGCCAACCACTGACAAATGTGCTGCATCTGCTGGTGCCGACCACCGATCTGACCAATGAGTACGCGCCGGCGCTCAACTGCGCCTTCGCCGGGCTCGCACAGATGTCGCATGCCGCGCCATTGTCGGAACCGAGCATCAACATCTCGGCGAGTCTCACGTGGGGCGCCGAGCGTTACCGGTACCCGACAAACCTGCCCAAGGTTGCGGCGACGGGCGGCCCGCAGTGCGTGGGACTGCCGAAGCTGCCGTTCAACACGGCCCCACCGCAGCTGATTGCCGATACCGGTGCGAACCCCGTGAACTACGGAAACCCCCAGCTGTTGATCAACTCCGATCTCCTCAAGCAGCTGTTGTACGGGCCGATCGCCGGACCGCCACGCAACTCCGCGCAGATCGGAGAACCCGGATGAGAACGCGCGCAACGCTTATCAAGTTCGGCATCTTCGCGGTCGTGATGGCGATGCTGACCGCCTTCCTGTTCTTCATCTTCGGCCAGTACCGGACGGGTGCGACGACCAAGTATTCGGCGGTGTTCACCGACGTGTCGCGTCTCAAACCCGGCCAGTCGGTGCGTGTCGCCGGCATCCGGGTGGGCACTGTCAATAGTGTTTCGCTGCAACCGGATAAAAAAGTTGTCGTGAACTTCGACGCCGACCGCAACGTCGTCCTCACCGAGGGCAGCAGGGCGGCGGTCCGCTATCTCAACCTGGTGGGCGATCGCTACCTCGAACTCGTCGACGGTCCGGGCTCGCCCAAGCGGCTGCCGCCCGGCGCGCAGATTCCGGTCAGCCGCACCGCGCCGGCGCTTGACCTCGATCTGCTGCTCGGTGGGCTGAAACCCGTTACCCAGGGCCTGAACGCGCGCGATGTCAACGAGCTGACCTCTGGGTTGCTGCAGGTCTTCCAGGGGCAGGGCGGGACGCTCGAGTCGCTGTTCGCCAGGACGACGTCTTTTTCAAATGCCTTGGCCGACAACGACCAAACCGTGCAGCAACTGATCGACAACCTCAACATCGTGATCGGCACGGTTGCCAAGGACGGCAAACAATTCTCCGGCGCGATCGATCGCCTCGAGCAGCTTGTCAGCGGCCTGTCGGGTGACCGCGACACCATCGGATCCGCCATTGACGCCCTGGACAAGGGAACCGCCTCGCTGGCGGATCTGCTGGCCGAGGCCCGCCCGCCGCTGTCCGGCACCATAGCCCAGTTGAATCGGTTGGCGCCGATACTCGACGGCGACAAGGACCGCCTCGACGGGGCCCTGCAGAGGGCGCCGAAGAACTACCGCAAGCTGGTCCGACTCGGCGTGAACGGCGCCACCATCCCGTACTACATCTGCCAGTTCGGGCTTCGCGGCACGGACCTTTCAGGTAAAACCGTGCGCGCCAACATCTTCAGGTCAGATGCAGGAAGGTGCACGGAACCCTAATGCTCAAGTATCGCGGAGCGGGGCTGGTCAAGCCCGGACTCATCGGCGTCATCCTGGCGGTGATGGTCATCCTGGTGGGCCTGTCGCCCGACCGATTCATCGCATGGGCGACGATGGTTCGCTACCAGGCGCTGTTCACCGAAGCCGGCGGTCTGGCCGTGGGCAATCCCGTAGTCGTGTCGGGAATGAAGGTCGGCTCCGTGTCGGATGTGAAGCTGAGCCACGGCGACGCTCTGGTGACGTTCGCGATGAAGGGCAACATCCTGCTCGGCTCGGAGACTTCCGCGCACATTCGCACCGGCACGCTGTTGGGCGAGAGGATGCTGACGGTGGAGTCCGCCGGCAGCGGCACGATGCATCCGATGACTCTGATTCCCGTCTCGCGCACGTCTTCGCCCTACTCGCTGACGGAGGCTGTCAGCGACCTGACGTCGGACACGGCCGGCACCAACACCGCGGCGCTGAATCAGTCGCTGGACACGCTGGCGGCGACGCTCGACCAGATCGCACCCCAGATGGGGCCGGCCTTCGACGCGCTCACCCGGCTGTCGCGAACCCTCAACAGCCGCAACAAGAACCTGGGCGAGTTGTTCAAGAGCGCCGGCGACGTCACCGGGATACTTTCCGAACGCAGCATGCAGGTCAACAAGCTCATCCTCAACTCCGATTCTCTGCTCCAAGTGCTGGTCGCACGCCGGCAGGAGATCGTGGACCTGCTGGCCAACACCTCGGTGGTGGCCAAGCAGCTGACGGGCTTGGTGCACGACAACGAAAGCACGTTGGCGCCAACGCTGGAGCGGCTGAACCGGGTGACCGGGGTCTTGGAGAAGAATCGCGACAACATCGGCAAAGCGCTGCCGGGTCTCGCCAAATTCCAGATCACCGTCGGTGAGGCCATCTCCGGTATGTACGCCTACCAGGCGTTCGCCCCGAACTTCCTTATCCCGCAACTGTTCCAGGAGTTGTTCGACTACCTCTGGGGATTCCGCACCTTCGATACTTCAAAGGGCCCCGGCTTCCCGTCGCCGGTACCTCGGGCGCTGACCCCCTGGCCGTACAACTCCATTCCACAGTGCCCTGGCTGCACGTTGGGCGGACGGATCGGAGGATCACAGTGACCTCCCGGATGTCCCGGATTCCGCGCAAGCGGCTGGCGGCCGTGACGGCGGTCGTCCTGGTCGGGCTGATCGTTGCCGGCGCCGCCATGGTGGTCCGTAACACATTCTTCGGGCCGCGGACGATTACCGCCTATTTCACCACCGCCACCGCGATCTATCCCCATGACGAGGTGCGGGTATCGGGTGTCAAAGTCGGCAGCATCAAATCCATTCAGCCGCAAGGCACCCAGGCCAAGATGGTCTTCAAGGTCGACCGCGACGTGCCGATACCGGCGGATGCCAAGGCGGTCATCGTCGCCCCGAATCTGGTGGCGGCCCGCTATGTCCAGCTCTCACCGGCCTATCGCGACAGTGGGCCCGTCATGCGCGACGGGGCAGTGATCCCGGTTGAGCGCACCGCGGTGCCGGTCGAATGGGACGAGGTCAAAACCCAGTTGATGCGGCTGGCAACGGATTTGGGGCCCAAGAGCGGGGTATCGGGCACGTCGGTGGGCCGGTTCATCGACAGCGCCGCGAACGCGCTCGACGGCAACGGCGACAAGCTGCGGCAAACACTCGGTCAATTATCCGGGGTGGGCCGGATCCTCGCCAACGGCAGCGGCAACATCGTCGACATCATCAAAAACCTGCAGACCTTCGTCGGCGCGCTGCGCGACAGCAACGTGCAGATCGAGCAGTTCAACGGTCGTCTGGCCACGCTCACCAGCGTGGTCAACGACAGCAAATCCGACCTGGACGCGGCGCTGACCGATCTGTCGACGGCGGTCGGCGAAGTGCGGCGGTTCATCGCCGGGACCCGCAACCAGACCAGCGAACAGATCGCCCGGTTGGCCGATGTCACGCAGAACCTGGTCGATCACCACATGGCACTGGAAAACATTCTGCACGCGGCCCCGAACGCGTTCGGAAACTTCTTCAACGACTACAACGCCGACACCGGAACCATCGTCGGAGGGTTCGGGTTGATGAATATGTCGAATCCCACGTGGGGCGGTCAGGTCCTGCTGTCCGTATCGGGCTGCACGCAAATCGGCGCCGTCGAGAACATCACCGCGGTCGAATCGGGCAAGCTGTGCTCCCTGTTCCTGGGTCCCGGATTGCGACAGACCAGCTGGAACAACTCGCCAATTCCCATCAACCCGTTCATATCCAAATCGGTTGACCCGTCCAAGGTTCTCTACACCGAACCGCGCCTGGCGCCCGGCGGCGAGGGCCCGAAACCCGCAGCGCCCGAGATCCCGCCGGAGGTGTCGGCCTACACCGGCCTGCCGGGCGATCCGGTCGGACCGCCGGGGGCGGTGCCGCCGGAGCGGATACCGGGCGCGGCGATGCCGCTGCCGCCGCCACCGTCGACACCGGCGCCACCACCGCCGGCGCCGAGCGTGTCGGGCATGCTGCTGCCGGACGGAGGGCCACAACAATGAGCGCGCGGGTTGCGGTCAAGCGGGTATTCGCCACGGGCTGTTGCGTGGCGGTGACGGCGACGGGATGCGCGTTCCACGGCCTGAATTCACTACCGCTGCCCGGTGCGGTCGGACGCGGGCCCGGGGCCAACATCTACCACGTCGAACTCCCGAATGTCGGTACGATGGAGTCGAATTCGCCGGTGATGGTCAACGACGTCGTCGTCGGCAGTGTCGGTGCGATGAGGGTGCAGGGCTGGCACGCCGACGTCGAGATCTCGGTCAAGCGCGACGTGGTGGTCCCGGCCAACGTGGTGGCCACCGTCGGCCAGACCAGCCTGCTGGGGTCGATGCATGTGGAGCTCAACACTCCGCCCGGCCAGCAGGGAAGCGGACGGCTGCAGCCGGGCGCCACCATCCCACTCAGCCGGTCCTCGGCCTACCCGTCGACGGAGCAGACGCTGTCGTCGTTGGGTGCGGTGGTCAACGGGGGTGGACTTGGACAGATCGGGGAGGTCATCCACAACTTCTCGGCCGCCCTGTCCGGGCGCGAGGGGGCGGTGCGCGATCTGATCACCCGGCTGGACACGTTCGTGGGCACCCTGGACGACCAGCGGGACGACCTCGTCGCCTCCATCCAGGCGCTGAATCGGCTCGCCGGCACATTCGCCGAACAACGCGACGTCGTCACCGACGCGCTGCGGAAGATACCGCCGGCGCTCGAGGTGTTGGTCAAGGAGCGGCCGCGTCTGACCGCCGCCCTGGACCATCTTCGGGTGTTCAGCAACACCGCCACCAGGCTGGTCAACGATTCCCAGGCCGACCTGGTCGCGAACCTCAAAAACTTGGAGCCGACCATCAAGGCGCTCGCCGACGTCGGACCGGATTTCGGCGCGGCCATCGCGGCCTCGTTCGTGTTCCCGTTCACCCAGAACTTCGTCGACCGAGCGGTCCGCGGCGACTTCTTCAACCTGCATTTCGATTTCGACCTGACGATTCCGCGGCTGAAGAAGGGCCTGCTCCTCGGAACCCACTGGGGGCAGCTGGACATGCCCGTTCCACCGGTGCCCGGGGACCCGTATCGCATGAATTACACGCTCGATCCTTTGCATAACCCGCTGAGGCCGCCATGGGTCGATCCCAACGCGCTGCCGCTGCCGCCACCACCGCCGGGTGCGGTACCGGCGCCGGGGCCGGGGAACTATGGACCGTTGCCCGGGCCCCCGCCGGCCGCGGCCCCGCTGCCCGGTCCTCCGCCGAACGCGGTTCCGCTGCCCGGTCCTCCGCCGGGCGCGGCACCGGTGCCGGACGCGGGTCTTGGTCAATCGCCGGCGCCCGCAGAGGCGCCTGGAACGGGAGCGGGTGGATAGATGCTGACGCGCTTCGTCCGGATCCAGCTGGCGGTCTTTGTGATCGCCGGAATCATCGGCGTGATCGCGATGGTCCTCTTCTACATCCAAGCGCCGACCCTGCTGGGCATCGGTCGGATGACGGTGACGCTGGAGCTGCCGGCCACCGGCGGCCTGTACCGGTTTTCCAACGTGACCTACCGTGGGGTTCAGCTCGGCAAGGTGACCTCGGTGGGTTTGACGCCGACCGGCGCGAAAGCGACGCTGTCGCTTAGCACTTCACCCAAGGTCCCCGCGGACCTGACCGCGGAGGTGCTCAGTGTGTCCGCGGTGGGTGAGCAGTACGTGGACCTGCGGCCCAAGACCAATTCGCCGCCCTACCTGCACGACGGCTCGGTGATCGCCGCGCGCGACACGACGATTCCGCAGCCGGTCGGCCCCATGCTCGAGCAGGTCAATGCCTTGGTCCAAAGCATCCCGAAGACCAAACTCGGCCAATTGCTCGACGAGTCCTTCCAGGGCTTCAACGGTTCCGGTTACGACCTGGGGTCATTGATCGATTCCTCGAAGACGCTGTCGCGCGACGCCAACGGCGTCGTCGATCGCACCCGGGCCCTCACCGAGGACTCCGGCCCGCTGCTGGATACCCAAGCGCGCACCACCGATTCGATCAGAACGTGGGCACACAGCTTCGCCGGCATCTCGGATACGTTGGTGAACAACGATTCTCACTTCCGCACCATCCTGGAGAAGGGGCCCGACGCCGCGAATGAAGCGTCCCGGCTGCTCGAGCAAATCAAACCGACGCTGCCGGTGTTGCTTGCCAACCTGACCACCATCGGCCAGATCGGGATCACCTACCACCCCTCGATCGAGCAGCTGCTGGTGTTGCTGCCGTCGGGTGTCGCTATCGAGCAGGCCGCTGAGGGTGAAAACCATCCCGACGGTAGGGCGTACGGCGACTTCGCGGCCACGGTCGACGATCCGCCTATTTGTACGGTCGGCTTCATGCCACCCAACACCTGGCGATCCCCGGACGACCTCAGCGACATCGACACGCCGGACGGGTTGTATTGCAAACTCCCGCAGGATTCACCGATCGCGGTTCGCGGTGCCCGTAACTATCCCTGCATGGGGCATCCGGGTAAGCGCGCGCCGACCGTCGAAATCTGCAACAGCGACAAGCCGTACATGCCGCTGGCGATGCGCCAGCACACGCTCGGCCCCTACCCGCTGGATCCGAATCTGCTAGCGCAGGGCGTCCCGCCCGATGACCGGATCACGACCAATGACAGGATTTTCGGCCCGGTCGAGGGAACGCCGCTGCCGCCGGGGGCGGTGCCGCGCGGCGCCCCTGCGGGGCCGCGTGGGGAAAATCCCCCGCCGGGCACGGTCGGCGCCGCCGTTCCCCCCGTGCCGTCGTCGGGACCGGCGCTGGCGCCGATGTCGAGAATGTCGGCGGACCTTCCGCCCATCGCACCACTCGACGTCCCTGTGCCGGGGGAACTTCCGCCGCCGCCCGCCGCGCCGCCAGCGCTGCCTCTAGCCCCGCTCGTTCCTCCCGATCCCGCCCCGCCCACTGCTCCCGGTCCCGCGCCCGCCGACGCGGCCGGCGGTGGAGGGCCACAAGCCGCGCCAAGCTCGTTCGGAGCCAACGCATCTAGGCCCGCGCCCTCGGTCGTGGTGGCGAAGTACGATCCGCACACCGGTCGCTATGTCGGTCCGGACGGGAAGTTGTATCAGCAGTCGGATCTCGTCGCTCCGAAAGCGCCCAAGACGTGGAAGGACATGCTTCCCACCTGAATTCGTCCTGAGCCGTAGCTGCCCGAGGGGCGGGGCATTGAAGCTACGGCCGCCCGGTCAGGAGAGCTGGTCCAGGCGCAACGGCATCGCAATATCAAGCCAATTGTTTTGCCCGCAGGCACCGCTGGGGCCGACGGTCTTGTCCTTGCCCGAGAGGACCTTCGATCCGATTTGGAACCCACCGTTGTCGTTCACCGGGTAGAAAAAGAAGGTCTGCGTTCCGGTGAACGCGGAACCGTCTTCGCACCGCTCCCAGTTCGGCACCTCGCGTCTGACCTTCCACATCTCCCCGTCATTCATATACAGGGGTGCGCTCCATCCCTGGTCGCTCGTCACCGTGCCATGGCAGTCCAGGGTCGTGTCGCACGACGAACTGATGGTCCAAACTTGGTAGACCGTCGGTTCGCCGAAGTACTGATCGTTTCTCTGGGCCCAATCGCCAATGGACGTGGCGCGGTAAGTCCCGTTGAGGGCCACGTCTTCCTTGGTTATCGCGTGGGCTGTAGATGCGGTGCACACACCGCCGAATGCAGTGGCAGCCACCAGCGTTGCGGTGGTGAGTGTTTTGACTGAACGCATCAGGTGCTCCTCGAAGCGCGTAATCCGAGGGTGCCTATGGCACCTTTTCGCCGTCGGTTGCGGCGTTCTCGAGCGATGACGTTACACCGCTTCGGCCTGCTAGGTAATGGTTGGGACAAGATCTGCCGCGCTTATCCGGACGGGTCGAATTTCGCGATCAACCAGGAACCGTTGACTTTCGACAGCGTGACCAAGATGCTGCTCTGCGTCTTCTCGGGATCCTTTTTTTGCACGCTTGCCGTGGTCTGGTCGACGAAAACCAGCACGACGGCCGAATTGGGATGCAATTCCGAGACGGCCGCCCGAATCACCTTGGCGCTCGCCGTAAGTTGTCCTTTCTGCGCCATCGGCGCGACGGCCTCGTCGGTGAATTTGCTGTAATAGGTCAGAAAGTCGCCGGTCAGATGCGATTTCGCGTTGTCGAAATCGCGGTTTAAATGGGCGTAGGAATACGACAACGCCGCCACGGCGCCATCCGACGCCGCCTGGATTGCCCGGCGCGCCGCCGCGTCGCCGACCTGCTGGTCCGGCCGGTAGACGATGAAGTACACGCCGGCGGCGACTCCCACCGCGGCGACAACCAAGGTCGTCGCGAGGATCGAACGCCACCGTGCCCAATACCGGACGGCTCGGCGCCGGATCGCTGCCAGCCGGCGCGAGCGTGCAGGGCCCTCGGCAGCGGGTGGCGGCCCGTCCTCGTCGGCGGGGGAAGTCTCCACGTCGTCAATCGCCTTTTCCGTGCCGTCCGGCGACGAGCCATGCTCGACAGTCATTGCAGGAAGTCAACTTTCGACATCTTGAGCTGGCCGTCGTCGCGGTCCATATTGACGCTGAGCCGAAACAAGGCCGGTGGCGGTTTGGCGTTGTCTGGCCCGAAGGGATCGGTTTTCGCCGCCACCAGCACGACTCCCGAATTGTCGCTCAACGACTGGACGGCGACGGCCTCGATGGTGACCTTGTTGCCGACCTTCGTCTCCTCGGCCTTGTTGACTATGAGGGTCGACAGCACAGCTAGCTGGTTCTTCTGGTCGCCTGTGGAGGCGTCGATCGCGCGCTGCACATCGTCCTTGGCATGCGCGGGGTCGATCGACATCAGCGCCGTGACCCCTTGTCGGGCCGCCGCACTGAACTCCGTGGCGAGTTGGCGATTATGCACCGCCATGTGGTGCTGCCACAGCATGTAGCCGGTCGCGGCAACGGAGGCGGACGCGAGCACGATGCCGGCGCTGACAGCTGTCGTTTTCCGTCCCGGGCGCCGTAGCCACCGCGGTCGCGTACGGCCCCGCAACCGCAGCCGTTTCCGGGTCCACTTCGCGGGGCGCTGCCCGCCCTCTCGGCCGTCGTCGTCCGCACTCCCGGTTCCGGCCGCCTCATGCAGTCGCAAAAGGCGTGCCCGTGCCGCCTCGGCGCGCGCTTCGGCCTTGGCGACTTCGTCCTCCGCGTCGACTTCGGACGCGGCCGCCGCGTCGCCTGCGCTTGACTGTGGTTCGTCGGGATCGGTCACATCCCTCGGGCCACCAGAATCGTCGGCGTCGGGCCCCTCCGGATCGTGCACGGAGAAGCAGCTTATCACTGGAACCTGGGCCCAAAGTTGGCGTCGGGCAGCCGCCTTCGTGCCCCTAACATGCGGAAACACTCGGTCGCCGGGAAATGGGGCGGGGTGGCGTTGGCGATGGACCGGCGCTGACCACCGGTTCAGGCCGGCTGATCTTCTCCAACCAGGAGAATTTTCTTTTCAGGTGTGGCAGAGTAATCGGGTGCGATCAATCGTGGCTCTCGTTGCCGCGTTGCTCGGCGCCGGTGTGGTGGCGGCGCCGCCAGCCTCGGCCGGACCAACTGTCTGCGACTACCCCGCCTGCACCCCTGGCATCATGCCCCATCAGGTCTTGGGTGCGCCGTGCGACAACACCACCTACTACGCCTTCGGCGTGGCCGACGGATACGTTTCCTTCGCCTCGGAGCCCGGACGGCTGATGTTCTGCGGCTCGCCGAGGCGATACCAGCCCCGGTGGTTCCGGTCCCCGCCAATGGCGGGAGTCAAGGAAGAAAACGCGGACTGCCAGAACTATCTGAACTACGTCGCGCAGGCGCCGGACGGTCTGTTCCTGATCTGCATTGCTCACGACGGCATATCGAGCTGGGTCCGCGCCGACACGTAGCAGTCAGCCGCGGGACTTTCGGGGCAGGCCGAGCAGCCGCCGGCTCAGATCGGTGACCCGTTCGAGCAACGTCTCGTCGTCGATGTCGGCCACCAGCGGGTGCATGACCGCGGTGCTCAGCGCCCCGGAGAACATGGCGGCCTCGATCCGCCCGTCCAGCCCCGCATCGCTCAGCAGCACCCGGTACAAACGGTCCATGAAAAGTTGAAAGGGCTTGTGCTCGGCCAGCAACCGGACGACGACGGGATCGAATTGCAGCGTGCGCACCAACCGGCGATCGCGAACGGCCATCTCAACCACACGAACCAGTAACGCATCCCGCGCCTGAGGACCATCGTCGTATGCCTCGGCCTCCGCGAGGGCCGGCTCGAGCCGCCCGAGTTCGCGCTCGGTCACGGCGATGACGATCTGCTCCTTGGTCCGGAATTGATGATAGACAGCAGCTTTCGTGATCCCGACGGCATCTGCGATCATCTGCAGCGACGTACCGCTGACACCGTGGGCGGCGATCAGATCCAGCGCGGCATCGAGCACCCGCGTCCGGGCCGGGCTGTGCGCGACCAGCCAGAATTGCTCATCGGTGACCGGCTGGCGTGCTGTTCCCACGCACCGAGACTAGACGACGCTATTGACCGTGGCTAGCCGATCGGCTAGCTTCGCTCACTAGCCGAGTTTCGGCGACCATTTCGCGTGGGAGGGAATACCGATGTCCGACGTCGGCGGGAACGATGCAGGCGGTAGCCGATCCGCGCGAACCGTCTCGCGACGGACCGATGGAGAGCTGATCCTGCTCTGGACATTGCCGGCGGCGCTGATCCTGTGGATCGCCGCCTTCTTCCTGTTTCCCGGATTCAACCCGCCGATGTCACCCACCATGCCGGCGGAGCAGGTGGCCGCGTTCTACCGCGATCCGGGGCACATCCCCCAGATCCGTTACAGCATGATCCTATTCAACTGGTTCGGCGTGTGCCTGGTACCGATCCTGGCGCTGATCGTGCTACAGATCCGCAGGATGGCCCACCGGACGCCGATCTTCTCCTACGCGATTCTGGGTTGCGCGGCAGGTGGGCCGACGCTGTTTTTGGTCGCCAACGTCTGCTGGCTGCTGGCCGCCTTTCGGCCGGAACGCAGTCCTGAGCTGACGCAGTTGCTCAACGATCTCGGCTGGGTCACCTTCACCGTCCTGGTCCCTTATTTGATCGGGCAGAGCGTGATCCTTGCTGTGGCGATCTATTTCGATGATCAGCCGCGCCCGGTATTGCCCCGGTGGGTAGCCCTCTTCAATCTTGTCGTGGCGGCCGCCCTGGTGCCAGCGGCGTTCGTCGGCGTTTCCTTGACGGGCCCCTTTGCGTGGGACGGCTTTCTCTCGTTCTGGGTAAAGAACGTTGCCATCGCCGTCTGGATCATCGTGATGGGTGTGGTCCTGGCACAAGCCGTTTATCGCGAGCGCGCCGAAAATCACGGCCGCCCAGATGAATTGATCACCGCATGAGCGCGGTGATCACACCGACGACATCCTCCGCAACGCCACCCGCCGGGCCGCTGCATCGCCGGATCGCCTGGCACGCACGCCACAATCCCAAGCGCGAGCTCTGGTTGGCGTGGTGGGCGATGCTCGTCTTCTACAACGCTTTCTTCCCGGTGTTCTTCATCGTGGCCCAAGTTCAGCCCCCGCCGGAGCCCACCTGGGACCTCGCGACGCAGGTGCACTGGTTCCAGGAGCGTCACCTCGGGATACCGCTTGGCTTCGGGGTCATCTTCGCCATCAGCGGCATGACCGCGGTCAACAATGCCCTCATCGCGTATTCCATGCGGCGCATGTCGGTCAGCCGCGCGTTCGGCTATTCGTATCTCGTCATCTACTCGCTCGCCGCGGTTCCCGGCATGATCCTGCTCAACATCGCGCTGATCGTCGGGACGATGCGACCGGACCGCGACCCCCAAGTGATCGGCTGGCTGTATGACTTCGCCTTCCTGTCCTTCGACGGAACGATGGGAGTGTTCCTGATCGGTTCGCTGATCTGGATGGTGGCGATCCTGTTGGACAAGAATCGGGTATTCCCCAAGTGGTTCGGCTATCTCAACCTGTGCAACGCATTGACCGAGGTGGTCGTGGCGCCCTGTTGGATCTTCCGGCGTGGTGTGTTCGCGTGGGACGGCGAGATCGCCTGGTGGCTGGACATGGTCGTATTCGGTGTCTATCAAGTCACTTTCATCGTCATGCTGTTCCGGATGATTCGGCGCGAAGACTTCGGGACCGGGGAGCTGCCGAACCTGCCCCGCAAGAAGGCAGTGGCGCAGTGACCACCCTAGCCGAGCGGCACGGACGGGTAAGGGCCGTGCCGGGCCAGCCCGACATGTGGGCCTTCGTCCTGTTCGAGACCCTGGTATTCACCGGCTATTTCGGCTTCTATCTATTCTCGCGGGGACGCAATCCCGAGCTGTTCCTGCACTCGCAGGCGCACCTCGACCTGCGCGTCGGGGTCTTCAACACCCTGGTCCTGCTACTCAGCTCATGGTCGGTGGCGCGATGTGTTCAATCGGCCCGCGCCGGCGCCTATGGGGCGGCTCTCAGGGATGCCTTCATCACGGCGGGATTCGCCGTGGTGTTCCTGTCTTTCAAGGTGTTCGAGTGGGCCCGGTTGGTACAGGCCGGAAATGGCATGGAGCGCAACGACTTCTTCATGTTCTATTTTTTCCTCACCGGAATCCACTTCGTCCACCTGCTGATCGGCTTCGTCGTCCTTGGCGTGATCGTC
Source organism: Mycobacterium sp. MUNTM1 (assembly GCF_054660795.1). NCBI lineage: Bacteria > Bacillati > Actinomycetota > Actinomycetes > Mycobacteriales > Mycobacteriaceae > Mycobacterium > Mycobacterium sp. MUNTM1. The sequence goes on along the minus strand of NZ_BAAGDE010000009.1, from coordinate 9,474 downwards.
TACCAACTCCGGAGCCCGGCGCGGCGCTCCCAGGAAATCATCGAAACCGGCGCAACCTATTGGCACACCGTCGATTTCCTTTGGGTACTCATCTTTGCGCTGCTCTATGTGGTGAGGTGATCAAAATCAGATTCAACAAGAGGCTGCTGTTCGTCTGGGTTATCCTGGCCGCGCTGACGCTGGCCTATCTGTGGATAGACCGCGCCGCCGACGGGGCGCTGAAAGCCAGCGCGGTGGTGACGTCGAGCGTCATCGTCATCGCACTGGTCAAGGTGCGCATCATCTTTCGCGAATTCATGGAGGTGCGAGACGCTCCGGTCCTGCTGTGCCGACTCACCGACGCGTGGCTGGTGATCATGGCGGCCGCAATGCTCAGCTGCTATTTCGTCGGTCTGAACATCAGCTAGTGGTATTACTTGATGATCAGATAGAGAACCTACCCGCTGATCCAGCCACGGTTCATTGCAGGTTGGAGAGACATGAAGACGCTGTCGGGCAAAGTCGCCGTCGTCACCGGGGCTAGTCGCGGTGTCGGTAAAGGCATTGCGCTTGCCCTTGGCGATCAAGGCGCGACGGTATACGTCACGGGCCGCACCGTCCGCGACGGTGACTACGAATTGTCCGGTTCCGTAGGCGAAACCGCGGCCGAGGTCACCCGACGCGGCGGCGCGGGGGTTCCCGTTCGGGTCGATCACGCTGATGACGTCCAGGTCGCGGCGCTCTTCGATCAAGTCCGCAGCGAGCACAGCCGCCTGGACATACTCGTCAACAACGCCTTCACCCTGCCGGAGGACCTCACCGACCAGAAACCGTTCTGGGACAAGCCGATATCGGACTGGGAGATGGTTGATGTCGGCGTACGATCCAACTTCGTGGCCGCCCGGCACGCCGCGCAGATCATGGTTCCGCAAAACTCGGGACTGATTGTCGCCACATCCGGCTACGTCGGCGTCACCTACACGTACGGCGTCGTCTTTGGACTCTGTAAGGTTGCCGTCGACCGGATGGCCCGCGATATGGCCATCGAATTGCTGCCTCACAACGTCGCCTCGATTTCGTTGTGGCAGGGACTGACGATGACCGAACGCGCCCAACGGAACCTAGCCGCCGACCCCGAAATGGCGGACTCGATAGTCACCAGTCCTGCCGTCGGCTGCTCTCCGGAATATCCGGGGCGAGTCATTGCCGCGCTGGCCACCGACCCAGACTTGATCAAACTGTCCGGTGGCACATTCATCACCGCCGAACTGGCAACTCGTTACGGGGTCACCGATATCGACGGGAGAACGATTCCGTCGCTTCGAGCCGAACGCGGATCCCCGATTTGGCGGCCCGTCATGGAGGCCGGACGTGGACGCTGACCGCTCAGCCCGACTCGAACACCTCTTGGATCGCCAGGACATCATCGACTGCCTGGTCCGGTTCAGCCGGGGCATAGACCGCTTCGACGAAGACCTGTTCTTGTCCGCATTCCATCCCGACGCCGTCATCGCCGCCGGCAACTTCGTCGGCGGGCCGGTAGACCTGTACGCGTGGGCACGGGACATGCACGAACAGGGCCAGATCGCCACACAGCACAACCTGCTCAACAACACCTGCGACATCGACGGTGATACGGCGCACTCCGAGACCTACTATCTCTTCGCGGCCCGCAACCGCGACGACACCAATTGGACCGCTGGCGGCCGATATTTCGACAGACTCGAACGCCGCGGCCGAGAATGGCGAATATCATTGCGTACCAACGTCATCGAATGGTGCGGCGCGATGCCCACCCTGCCGATCCCGTTTGCCGATGTTCCAGATATCGCAGAAAACGGCCTGGCCGCGCGGGACCGAACCGACCCGTCCTATCGGCGACCTCTCAGAAACTACCGGCAACCCCACAACCCGCTGGGGACGCCGGGCGGACCCCACCCGTAGGTCCGGTAGCGCCCGCGAGCGGAAAGCGCTAAGCCACCGGCGCGATCGCGTCCGCGGTGGTGAACGACAGGTGCAGTTCGCTCAGGCCACGCAGGATGTACGTCGGCTCGTAGGTGTAGCGGCGCTCGGCGGCCGGCCCGTGATGGGCTTCGTTGATCTCGATGTGTGGCATCCGGTCCAGGATCCGCTCGATCGAGACACGGCCTTCGACGCGGGCGAGCGGGCCGCCGGGGCAGGAGTGCACGCCACGGGCGAACGCCATGTGTTCGCGAACGTTCTTGCGGCGCAGGTCGAACTCGTGCGGGTTCTCGAACCGGCGAGGGTCGCGGTTGGCCGCGCCCGGCAAAATCATCACCACGGTGCCGGCGGGGATGTCGACCCCGCCGATGGTGGTCGCCTTGCGGGCCAGCCGGGAATCGCTCTTCACCGGGCTCTCCATCCGCAGCGACTCCTCGATGAACGCCGGAATCAGGCTGCGGTCCTCGCGCACCTGCTGCTGGATGTCGGGCCGGTCGCCCAGGACCTGCAGGGCGGCGCTGAGCAGCTTGGCCGTGGTCTCCTGGCCGGCGGCGAAAAGGAATGTCGCCGAGCGGACGACCTCGATCACCGGTGGCGTCGAGCCGTCCGGGTACTTCGCTTCCGCCAGGAACGTCAGCACGTCGCCGCGCGGTTCGCGGCGGCGATCCTCGATGTAGTGACAGAACTTGTCGTCGAGCCACTCGAGCGGGTTGATGCCCACCGACTCGTGGTCCAGGGCGCCCACGCGCGCCTCCGGCCGGTCGGCGCCCAGGACGACGCGGAACTCCTTGTGGTCGTCCTCCGGGACGCCGAGCAGGTCGGCGATCACCAAGGTGGCGAAGGGCTTTGAGTATTCGGCGATGAATTCGCACTCGCCGTTGTGCAGGAACTCGTCGAGCTGACGATCGGCGAGGCGCCACATGAACTCCTCGTTCTGCTTGAGCCGGCTCGGGGTCAGCAGCTTGGCGAGCACCGACCGGGCCTTGGTGTGGTCCGGCGGATCCATGGTGACCATGTGCTCGAACATGGGGAAGGAGCTGCGGTGCTGGTCGATCTGCGCGCTGATGTCGTCGCCTTCCGGCGTGAAGGGGAGCGGCGGGAACGGCCCGCCGAGCGCGACGATGTTGGAGAACGTCTCCGGGTCCTTGTAGATCTCGGTGGCTTCTTCGTAACCGGTGACCGCGACGACGCCGTAGTGCGGCAGGCGCAACACGGGGTTCTGGCTGCGCAGGTAGTCGAAGTATGGGTGTGGATCTGGGACCAGTGACGGATCGGTGAAGAAGTCGATCGAGTCGAAGGTGCTCATCGGATTGCGTCTCCCTGGGCTGGGTTTACCGGTGTCATTCGGCGGCACATCGCTTCCGCCGGCCGATTTCGAGATCGAAAATGTGCTGAGCACCTGCTTAGCATGGCGGTAATGTCAGGGTCAAGGTCGAGGGCGCTGCGCCACGATACGATCCGTGTGGTCGGCACGGGATGGCACACAGTACGGAGCAGGGACATGACATCGGCCCGCAGAATCGGGGCGCCGGACGCGAAAAACCGCGTCTTGTTGCTCGATGCCGCCGAACAGCTGATGCTCGAAGAGGGCTATGCCGCGGTGACGTCGCGGCGCCTGGCGAACAAGGCCGGGCTGAAGCCCCAACTGGTGCACTACTACTTCCGCACCATGGAAGAGCTGTTCCTGGAAGTCTTTCGGCGCCGGGCCGAAGAGGCGCTCGAGGTGCACGCGCAAATGCTGAAGTTGCCCCAGCCGTTGTGGGCGCTCTGGCGATTCGGCACCGATCCCGCGTTCACCCGGATTTCGATGGAATTCATGGCACTGGCCAATCACCGCAAGGACATGCGGGCCGAAATCGCTTATTACGCAGAGCGTTTCCGCGAAGAGCAGCGCCAAGCGGTGGCTACGGCGCTGGAGCGCTACGGCTCCAGAATCCAAGACGAGGGCCAGGACATCGACATCCCTCCGGTGGTGTGGACGGTGCTGATGAGCAGCCTCTCGCGCTTCCTGGTGCTCGAGCAGGCGATCGGTATGTCCGCCGGCCATGCCGAGACGGTGGAGTTGGTCGAGAACTACTTGCGCCGCCTGGAAGGCGAACCGCAGCCGATCGAGGGTGTGCCGGAGACCTGGCTGGTTCACCAGTTCCGCAGCGAGCAGAGCACCCCTTTGGGGCCATCCTTGGATACGACGACGGCGCCGTCTACCGCCAGATCGCAGTGAAGCCCCGGCGTGCCCGGCTCGGTGCCCGTGCTCGCCACAACCATCGCGTAATGGTCGGGATCCGACATGTCCAGATCGAAGCCCCACGGCTTGCCGGGGGCGAGGTCGATGTCGACGTGCGGCGTGAACGAGTACGGATTGTGGCTGTAGTCGGAAAATTTCGCCGGCTGATGGTCCAGGTAGTAGATGCTCGTATAGATCGGATTCTGCGCGCTGACGGTGTATCTGACGTGATGCATGACCGGATCATCGGCATGTGCCCGTCCGCTTCCCACCAGCAGACTCGCTGCTGCCAATAGGGAAGCCAACGACACGATGGGGCCGACGCCCATCACTGTCTTCCTCGTGGTCATGACGCTCCTCCGGCTGCCGGGCGCGGTTCGGCGTTGCGGTTCATCACCCGTTCTGCGGCCTGCCAGTGCGGGTCGGCAACCCATAACCGTGCGAAGGATGCTATCGCCTCCTCAGGCGAAACTCCGCGGATTACCCGCTTTATCTCGGTCGCCGGCCGGCGTGCCAGCGAGCGTGCGACGGCTCGCCACCCCTGGTCGGGCGAGTCGAACGCGCCGCGGGGCACGATCTGATCCACCAGGCCGAGGCGTTCGGCGTCGACCGCGGTGAGGGCGGTTCCCGAGCCGGCCAGCAGCAGCGCCTTGCTCTGTCCGACCAGCGCGGCCAGCCGCTCGGCTCCGCCCCAGGCCGGCATGATCTCGAGCTGCACCTGGTTGAAGGCGATCTTGATGTCGTCGGCGGCCACCCGGATGTCGGCGGCGACGGCGACTTCGGCCCCGCCGCCGAACGCGTGGCCGTTGAGCGCGGCGATGACCGGGGCGGGGAAATCCGCCAGCTGATCACAGATGGACCGCATCCGCCGGGCCATGGCGGCGGCGTCCTCCTCGGTCCGCAACGCGCTCAATTCCTTGAGGTCGCCGCCGGAGACGAAAGCCTTGTCCCCGGCACCCTTGATCACCAGCGCCTGCGCGCCGGCCGCCGCGTCGAGCGCCTTCTCCAGCTGGTCCATGGTGTCCAGGCCGATGGCGTTGCGCGCGTGTGGGCGGTCGATGGTGATCACCGCCAACCCGTCGTCGATCTCCAGGTCCACCATGTGTGTAATCGCTCCTCGACAGGAACCCGATATTGGCATTCTCTTTTCGCGAGAATAACATCATCGCTGCAGGCTAAAGAACTTTCGTCAGCGAGGATGGAGGTGACTCGATGCGCAACCGCATTGTGGCCGCCGCGGCGGTCCTGACCGTTGCTTTGGTCGGCGCGTGCACGGCGCGGCCACCCGACCAACTCGCCGCCACGGCGTCGGTCACCGTGAACGGTAACGACCGCAACTTCCACATCGTCAAGTGCAGTCAGCGGGAGTGGAGTCGGACGATCGAAATCGGCGGCAACTTCGCCGGTGCCAAACTCATCATCGACGAGAGCGCCCAACCGGCGACGGTCGAGTCGGTCCACATCCAAAACCTGGGTGGCTTCAGCGGCATGTATTCGCGGGGCGATGGCGGCAGCGCGGACATGAGCATGACGGGCGACAAATTCACGGTCTCCGGCACCGCCAACGGTTACCGAACCGACAAGCCCGGCGAACCGGCCGACGCCACCTACAAGATCTTCGTCTCGTGCTGACCACGTCGAACCGGGGTTCGGCGGGGCCACGTTGCGATTAGGCGCCTGCAGAGAATAGTATTCTCACAAATCAAGAAGGAGGATTCCATGGGCCAGTTGTCGCACAAGGTGGACGTTCCGTTTCCGATCTTTGACGCGGATAACCATCTCTACGAGCCGCCGGAGGCGCTGACCAAGTTCCTGCCCAAGGAGTACAAGGACTACGTCCAGTACGTGCAGATCAACGGTCGCACCAAGATCGCCATCCGCGGCCAGATCAGCAACTACATTCCCAACCCGACCTTCGAGGTCGTCGCCCGACCGGGCGCCTGGGAGGAGTACTTCAAGTACGGCAACCCGGACGGCAAGAGCAAGCGCGAGCTGTTCGGTGAGCCGATGCGCGCGATCCCGGCGTTCTTCGAGCCCGGCCCGCGCCTGGAGACGATGAACGAGCTGGGCTTGGACAAGACGCTGATGTTCCCGACCTTGGCGAGCCTTCTCGAGGAGCGTCTGCGTGACGACCCGGTCGCCATCCATGTTCTGGTCCACGCGCTGAACGAGTGGCTGGACGAGGTCTGGGGCTTCAACTACCAGAACCGGATCTTCACCACCCCGGTCATCACCCTGCCGATCGTCGAGAAGGCGATCGAGGAGCTGGAGTGGGCGGTCAAGCGTGGCGCCCGCGCCATCCTGGTCCGCCCGGCGCCGGTCCCCGGCTTCCGCGGCCCTCGGTCCTTCGCGGTGCCCGAGTTCGACCCGTTCTGGGAGCGCGTTGTCGAGCACGACGTGTTGGTCGGCATGCACTCCAGCGACAGCGGCTACTCCCGGTACACCTCGGAGTGGGACGGCGCCGACCAGGAGATGCTGCCGTTTCAGACCAACGCGATGGGCATCCTCAACGAATGGCGGCCGATCCAGGACTCGGTGGGGTCGTGGGTCATTCACGGCGCGCTCTATCGCCACCCGAAGCTGAAGGTCGCGATCGTCGAGGCCGGCTCGAAGTGGATGACCCCGCTGCTGGACGGCCTGGCGGAGGTCTTCCGCAAGGCCCCGGAGGCGTTCCCGAGCGACCCGGTCGAGATGGTCAAGAACCGGATCCACGTCAGCCCGTTCTTCGAGGACGGCATCGACGATCTGGTCAACCTCGTCGGTGTGGATCAGGTGCTCTACGGCTCGGACTGGCCGCACCCCGAAGGGCTGGCGGAGCCGACCTATTACATCGAGGCGCTGTCGCACCTGCCCACTGAGGACCAGGCGAAGATCATGGGCGGCAACCTCGGTCGTCTCGTCACGGTGTGACGACCCCGCCGATGGGCGGCGACGACGCAGAGCGCGCAGCGCGATGAGGAGGAGCCGGCCAAATCAGGCATGGCAGACCATCCCCGAGATGGTCTTGAGCGCGGCGGACCGTTTCGGCGACGCGGAAGCAGTCGTCGACGGTCCGCTGCGCTTGACCTTCAGGCAGGTGGTCGAGCGAATCCGGTGTGCTGCAGGGGCTTTCGCCGACCTCGGCGTCGAGAAGGGTGACCGGGTCGCGATCTGGGCGCCCAATTCGGCCGAGTGGATCATCGCGGCGTTCGGGTTGCTCACCGCGGGGGGCGTGCTCGTCCCGGTCAACACCCGGTTCAAGACCGAAGAAGCCGGCGACATCATCGCCCGCAGCAAGGTGAAGGCCGTCCTGATCCAGAAGGGCTTCTTGGACCAGGATTACACCCTGTCCACTTCGAAGCCCTTCGGGCTTCCGCCGGTCATCGACCTGAAGTCCGACTTCCTGTCCAGCGGTTCACCATTCGAGCGACCGGTGAGTGGCACCGACACCTCGGACATCATCTTCACGTCGGGCACGACCGGGCGTCCCAAGGGGGCGATGCTGAGTCACGGTCAAACGCTGCGCATGTACGAGGAGTGGGCGACGCTCGCGGACCTGCGCGAGGGTGACCGCTACTTGCAGATCAACCCCTACTTCCACACTTTCGGGCTGAAGGCGGGTCTGGTCACGTCCTTCCTGCGCGGCGCCACGATGCTGCCCGTCGCGGTGTTCGGCATCGACACGGTCGTGGATCTCATTGCGCGCGAACGCATCACGATGCTCCCGGGACCGCCGACGCTGTATCACTCGTTGTTGACCGTGCGGGACAAGTCCGGGCTGTCGTCGTTGCGCGCGGGGGTGACCGGCGCCGCCGACATCCCCGTCGAGCTGGTCCGCCGCATCCACGACGAACTGCCGTTCCAGACACTGATGACGGGTTACGGGCTCACCGAGGCCGGCAACGTCACCCTCTCACTGCCCGGCGATTCCTTCGAGGACGTCGCCACCACCGCGGGCGTGCCGTGCGACGGGGTCGAGGTGCGCATCGCCGACGACGGCGAGGTCCTGGTCCGCGGCTACGGGGTGATGAAGGGCTATCTCGACGAACCGGAGGCCACCGCTCAGGCGATCGACGACGATGGCTGGCTGCACACCGGAGATCTGGGCGACTTCACCGAGACCGGGCGGCTGCGCATCGTCGGCCGGAAAAAGGACATGTTCATCGTCGGCGGCTTCAACGCCTACCCGGCCGAGATCGAGGGCTTCCTGCTCAACCACCCGGCCGTCGCGCAGGCGGCCGTCATCGGCGTGCCCGACGAACGGATGGGTCAGGTCGGCAAAGCGTTCGTGGTCCGCAAAGGCGACGTCAGCGCCGACGAATTGATCGGCTGGTGTCGCGACCGGATGGCCGGTTTCAAGGTGCCGCGCACGGTAGAGTTCCTCAATTCACTTCCACTCAACGCGACGGGGAAAGTGATGAAGGACCAACTCCGATGAACAACGGCGATATCCACTCGATGGTGATCGCCTCGGATTACCGGGTTCCCGATCCCACCCGGGTATGGCCGCTGCTGGAACGCAACAAGGCCGCCCTGGCCGATATCGGCGCGCATCACGTGCTGGTCTACACCTCGACCCACGACCACGGTCGGGTGTTGGTGATGATCGGCGTGCACAGCCGCGAGCCGATCGTGGAGCTGCTGCGCTCCCGCGTCTTCTTCGATTGGTTCGACGAAGCCGGCGTCGAGGACATCCCCGCGGTCTTCGCAGGCGAGATCGTGGACAGGTTCATCGCGCAGCCGCCGAAGACCCCGGCGGCGCCGGGTGTCGTGGTCGCGGCCATCGCGTCCGTCAACGACGTATCCCTGCTGACCTCGGAAGTCAGTACCGCGATCGACAGGTTCACCACGGCCGGCATCCGAAAGACCTGGGTATTCCAGGCATTTGACGACGACCACGAAGTGCTGATCTTGCAGGAATTCCCCGACGAAGACACCGCCCGGGAGTGGATCGACCACCCCGACGCCGCGGCGCAGTGGATGTCCGGGGCGGGCATCGGTGCCTACCCGCCGTTGTTCGTCGGCCGATTCTTCGACATGATGCGCATCGAGGCGGACTGAGGACTCGCCGTTGTACGTGTGCCTGTGCAATGGAGTCACCAGCCAAACCGTGACCGAGGCCGTGTCGTGCGGGGCGTCGACCACGAAGGAGGTCGCCCAGGCGTGCGGTGCGGGCGCCGATTGCGGTCGCTGCCGGCGGACGGTGCAGGCCATCCTGCGGTCATCCAGTGCGGATCGCACGCCGAACCCGCGCTAGTTGTTCTTCACTGGCAGGTTGTGAACGCGTAGGCGGTCGATGGGTGTTTTTCCGCCGATGCCGGTGTGGGGTC